>CABVEH010000001.1 GCA_902497215.1 uncultured Eggerthellaceae bacterium
GAAAATGTGACAAATCACCCGACCCCGTCTCTCGTCCCCAACCTCCACAACGCCTGCATCGGTGTTCGCCACGAAGCCATAGAACAGCACGCGAGGGTCGCCGGAAGTGTCGATGCATGCGCGATAACCTTCCGCGCACGGTTCCATCGGCAGAGTCTCGTCTACAGCATCATCATCGCCCTCGACAACCAACAACGCCTCCAGCACGTGTTCGCGCGCCTCGGGCGCCACACGCAACGTCAGCACGACATCGGTGCCGGCAGGAACCGCCCCCGAAGGCGAGCGGTCGGACCGCCGCACCGGGTCGTGCGAGAACGCTCGCGTCAGATGCGCAAGGTCGGCCAAAAGCGGTTACGCCCCGATACCTTGCTCGGGAACGTCCTCGAAGTCGCCCACCGGCTCAAGATGCCAGATGGTGTCGTTGTATTCCGCGATGGTCCTGTCGGAGCTGAAATAGCCCGACTTCGCCGTGTTCAGAACCGCGCGGCGCAGCCACTCGTCGCGGTCGCCATACACCCGCAACGCCTCCCAGAAGGCCTTGTCGTAGGCGTCGAAGTCGTGAAGCACGAAGTATGCGTCGCCGCCCGGCTGCACCAACGAATGGTACAGGTCGTCGAACTTGCTGCCGTCGGAAGTGGGAAGGCTTCCATCAACCAGGTGGCCAAGAGCCTTCTCAAGCCTGGCGTCGGCCCGCATAACCGCCTGCGGATCGTACGACCCTTCCTCGCGCATGCGGTCCAGCTCTTCCACGCGCGCGCCGAAGATGAACATGTTCTCGGGCCCGACCTGCTCGGACATCTCGATGTTCGCGCCGTCCATGGTGCCTATGGTCAAGGCGCCGTTCATCATGAACTTCATGTTGCCCGTGCCCGACGCCTCAAGCCCGGCAGTGGAGATCTGCTCGGAAAGGTCGGTGGCGGGAATGAGATGCTGCGCCGTGCTGACGTCGTAGTTCGGCACGAACACCACCGACATCACGTCGCGTGTGCGCTCGTCAGACGCGACCAGCTGCGAAACGGAGTTAATCAGGCGGATTATATCCTTGGCACGCCTGTACCCCGGCGCCGCCTTCGCTGCGAAGACGAACGTGGTCTTCGGCATGTCCTGGATGCGCCCCTCCACTATGCCGTCGTACACGCTGATGATGTGCAGCGCCTTCAGCAGCTGGCGCTTGTACTCGTGCAGCCTCTTCGCCTGAACATCGACGAACGAGTCGGGGTCGATCGAAAGCCCGTGCGTACGCTCGAGCCATTCGGAGAAACTTTGCTTGTTCCCTCGCTTCACCTCGGCGAACTTCTGCCTGAAGGCCGGGTCGTCGGCGTAGGGCACGAGCTCCTGCAGCTTCGTCCAGTCCTTCATGAAGCCGCCGCCGATGGTGTCGTTCACCAACTTGTCCAGCGCAGGATTCGCCACCGCAAGCCAGCGGCGCTGCGTTATGCCGTTCGTTATTCCAAGGAAGCGCTCGGGGCTGTTGGTGTAGAAGTCGCGGAACAGCTGCGTCTTCAGCAGCCTCCCGTGAAGCTGAGAGACGCCGTTCACGTGGCCGCTCATCAGCACGCACAGGTTCGCCATGCGCACCTGCCCGTCGCAGATGACCGCCATCCTGGAAATGCGGTCCGAATCGCCCGGATGCAGTTGCCAGATGCGGTCGCGCAGTCGCGCGTCGATGGTCTCGATGATGCGGTAGATACGCGGCAGCAGCTTCTGCATCAGGCTTGCCGGCCACTTCTCCAACGCCTCGGGCATGATGGTGTGGTTCGTGTAGTTGAACGTGCGCTCGGCGATGTCGACGGCCTCTTCCCACGAGAAGCCCTCGTTGTCGATGAGGATTCGGATGAGCTCGGGTATGGCCAGCGTCGGATGGGTGTCGTTTATCTGCACGGCGATCTTGTCGGGCAGGGTGCGAAGGTCGCCGTTGCGGCGCTTGTGCGAGTCGACCACCTGCTGCATGGTTGCCGAGATCAGGAAGTACTGCTGGCGAAGGCGAAGCTCCTTGCCCTGCGGATGGCTGTCCTCAGGGTACAGCACCTTCGATATGGACTCGGCCAGCTCGCGGTCGGCCGCCGCATTCGTGTAGTCGCCGCGGTTGAACTCGACCAGGTCGAGCTGCTTCGGGGCCACGGCCGCCCAAAGGCGCAGCGTTCCGATGTATGGCGAATGGAAGCCAACCACCGGCATGTCGTAAGGCTTCGCCAGCACCGACTGGTAGTCATGGTACTCGACGCACAGGTTGCCGTCGGCCCCCCACTTCTCCTCCACCGTGCCGCCGAAGCGCACCTCGAAGGTGCGGTCGCTTCGCTCTGTCTCCCACACGTCGCCGTCGAGCATCCACGTGTCGGGAACCTCCACCTGCTGCCCGTCGATGATTTCCTGGCGGAAGAAGCCATGCTCGTAGCGGATGCCATAACCCATGGCGGGAAGACCCATGGTTGCCAGGCTGTCCAGAAAGCATGACGCCAACCGGCCCAGGCCGCCGTTCCCAAGAGCGGGGTCACTTTCGCATTCCTCTATCTCGTCCAAGGAATAGCCCAGCTCGGCGAGGGCCTGCTTGTACACGTCGCGCTTCCCGATGTTGATGAGGTTGTTCGTCAGCAGCCTTCCGACCAAGAATTCCGCCGACAGGTAAATGAGGCACTTGGCACCTGTGCGTTGCGTGGAAGTGCGGCCCGATATCCAGGCGTCCAGCACGTCGTCGCGGACGCAAAGGCTCACGGACTCGTACACCTGCGTGGGCGTGGCTTCCTCGATCGGAATGGCGAACTGGCGGCGCACCTTGTCTACTATGTTGCTGCGCACTGCTTCGATTTCGTTCTGCATGTTGACGCTTTCTGTCGCGGTTTGACGCGGCCTTCCTTCGTGGGCATAGGCCGCTTTCGATGGTTCGCAACATTTTATCTTCATGCGAACAGGGGTACAAGAAGCGCACGGTTCCACACGTCCGCTGCACAAAACCAACCATGCGAAGCATGGACTCACGCGGAAAACTCCGCTGGCCCTATCGCTTGAGCACGCGCATGCCGACCGGCGGCCTGCTTTCCGCGATACCGCCAGGAGCTCCCGGCTTGGGCGGGAATCGGAAGCCGCATTCCTCGCATACGCGGGCATCCTCGTCGTTCTGCGTGCGACATATCGGGCATAAGCCCATCGCAATCTTAGGTTTGCACTTACCGCAGCATTTGCATGGGTAGCACATCGTGGCATTCCTCCTGTCAAACAAAGGAGGCTGCCGACATGGCAGCCTCCTCCGCTAGGGGATTCGAGCCTGTTGCTTTTCGTTAGCCACGCTACTCGCCGGCGACAGGCTTGGCGGTCTCGGCATTGGCCGAGACGTGCTTCTTGTAAAGCACGCGGAACGCGATGCATATCAGCGCGGCGACCACGCTTATCCCGCCCATGAACATGGCGGCTACGCTGTATCCCGTCGCATCCAGGATCATGCCAACCACGGTGGGAATCAGCAGGGTGCCGGCGTTCTGGCCAAGCACCACCATGCCGGTTGCGGCGCCGATGGTTCCGGGCGAGCGCGCCGCCATGGGGGCCACGGCGAAGAACGCCGTGGGGGCAGCGCCCAGAAGGCAGCCGATCAGGAAGGCCACCACGCACATCATGATCGGGGAAAGCGCCAGGTTGAACCAGATGAACAGCCCCACCGCGCACAGGGCTATGTTTACCAGCAGCAGCATGCCCTTGTCGCGAACCTTCGCGAACAGGAAGCCCATGATGACGGCGCCGGTAAGCATGCCGAAAGCGGCGAGCGTCTGCGCGTTGTTGGCCATTGCCTCGGCCTCGCCGAGTTCGATGTTCAGGTACGTGATGGTGAAGGCGTTGAACGCGTCGGTCGCGCCTCCCACCAGGAAGAACATGATGGCGGCCAGCACGGGAAGCGGAGCAAGATAGCCCCAGAGCACGCCGTGCTTCTTGTCCTCTTCGGTCTGCTCGGGGAAGTCGCCCGCGTCCTGACGCTCGTCGGCCGGCGGCATGGCGACGAACAGCGCCACGAGCAGGAAGGCCAGAACGGCGCCCACCAGGCCGAAGATCCACATGCCCGACCAGTCGGTGGCGTCAAGGATCGGCGTGGCCGACATGGTGCAGACCATCATGCCCACGCCCACGTTCGCGCCCCACACGCCATTGACCAGGCCGCGTTTCTCCGGCGGATACCAAGCCGCTATGACGCCTGGTCCGGCGGTCATCGTGGCACCGTAACCCAAGCCCTCAAGCACGCGCGTGACCAACAAGCCGGCGTCGGTGGTCCAGAAAAGCCCGATGACGTTCCCAACCACCGTCAGCGCCAGCGCCACGCTTACCACCTTGCGGGCGCCCAGCTTGTCGATAAGCGTGCCGCCCACAAGCCCCATCACCACGGCGGCGATGGAGAACATGGTCATCAGCAGGCCTTGGGTGGTGTACGAGATTCCCAGCACCTCCATCATGCTGGGCGCGGCGGGAGGCACCTTGCCGTACTCGAAGCTCACCAGGATGCTGGCGATGATGATCGCCCAAACCGGCACCCACGGCATTATTTTCTTGACTTTGCTCATGTTCGCGCCCTCTCTCACTTGAGGCTGTAAAGAGTCTGCTTGGTCTTGCCCTTCAGCTTCTCGACGAGCTCGTCTATGGGCCCGTACTCTATGCACTGCGCCTGGCAATGGTGCACGCACGTCGGAAGCTTCCCATGGGCCGTGCGCCTTGCGCACAAGTCGCACTGGTCGGTCGGTACAGGCATGTACGTATACTGCCACTTCTCGGGAGCGTATTCCCAGGGTCCGACTTCCGTCAGCTTGATTCCCCACTGGTCCGTCGGAAGGGAATGCTCCATCTGGCATGCCACCTCGCAAGTATGGCACCCCGTGCACCATTCGTAGTCAATAAGCAATCCGTATTCAGCCACGGCTATTCCCCTTCCTCGACCTTGTATATCTTGCAAAGCAGCGTCTTGTAGTTGGCGCCGAAGCCCGACTTGCCGCACTTGTACTCGATGAGGTTCCCGACGTCCAGGTCCCACATGCCGTACAGGCCCTCGTCGAGCTCGGCCGGCGCCTCGGGGAGCCACCAGGCGTGGTCGGTGGCGCACACGCGCTCCTCCACCACGGGCGTTTCGACGATGCGGCGCTTGCAGCGGCCGCGCTGGTTCTCCACCCACACCCAGTCGCCCTGTTTCACGCCGTATTCGCGGCACGTCTTCGGGTTAACCTGAATGATGGGGTCGGGGTGCAGCGCGCGCAGGTGCGGGATCTGCCTGTGCTCGGAATGGAACATCGACCAGATGCGTGCCCCGGTGGTCAGCACCAGCGGGTACTCGTCCAGAAGCTCGGGCGTGGCCACAGGCCCTGGCGATGGCTCCTCGAAGTAAGGCAGCGGGTCGAGGTCGCACGTGTTGTAGAAGTTCGACCACAGCTCGATGCGCCCGGTGGGGGTTCCGAAGCCCACCTGGCCGTCGCTGCGGAGCAGGCCTTTTTCGTGCTGATGGTATTCGAACGGCATGTAGGCTGGCGCAATCTTCTGCATCTCCGCGAAGTCGTAGCCCGTCTCCTCGAGGATGCTGGAGAACATGTCCTCCACCGTCTCCCACGGCCACGCCTCGGGAGCGATGCGCTTGCCCACCTCCAGGCAGATCTCCATGTCCGACTTGCTCTCGCCCAGCGGCTCGATGACCTTGTTTATGGTCTCGCCGCGCTGCATTCCGTCGCCGATGCGGATGCCGTCGCGCTCGGGATAGGTGCAGGCGGGCAGGAAGATGTCGGCCAGCGCCATGGCCGTAGGCGTCATGAACAGGTCGACGTACACGATGAATTCCAGGTTGTTCTGCGCCGCAAGCGAACGCTTCGGGTCGACGCCGGTGCACACCAAGGGGTTCGTGGTCTGCATCCATGCCGCGCGGAACTTGTACGGCTCGCCCGTTTCCAGAGTCTTGATGTACTCGTCGGTGACGGCCTCCTGGAATCCCATCTGGATGAGCGGATAGTCCTTCAGGCCGATGAGCTTGGCCTTCTGCTCGGGGGAAAGGAACTCCTCGCCCCAGCCGCCTGCGTAGTAAAGGATTGAGGGCGGCGGCACCATGGCGCCTGGCTTGTCCATATGGCCCGTGATCTCGAACAGCGAAAGCAGCGCCTGCGCGGTGGGGATCGTCTCCTTCGTCTGGTCGATGGCGACGCCCCACTGCAGGATAGCGTTCTTGGCCTCGGCGATGCTGCGCGCGGCGCGCTCGATCTTGTCGCGCGGGATCCACGTGACTTCCTCCACATAGTCAAGCGGGTACTCCTTGGCGCGCTCGGCAAGCTCTTCGAAGCCGTAGCACCACAGGTCGACGAACTCGTGGTCGTAGAGGTCCTCCTCGATGATGAAGTTGATCATTCCCAGCGCAAGCGCAGCGTCGGTTCCGGGCCTCACCTGCAGGAACTGCTCGGACTTGGCGCCCAGCCACGTCAGGCGCGGGTCGATCACGATCAACTTCGCGCCGCGCTTCATGACGTCGACGACCCAGTGCCCGTAAAGGCCGTCCGAGTTGGACACCACGGGATTGTTGCCCCACACGACCACGTACTCGGGGCATTCCCAGCGCGGGTCATCGTAGCGGTCGGCGAACTGCTGCGAATAGTCGCCCAGCCAGAACGCGCCTGTGTTCGAGAAGCAGCCGGCCACGCGTGGCGAGTAGCACGACTGGCCGCTCATGGCGAAGATGAAGTTCGGGCTGCCGAAGCCCCACGCAAGGCGCGTGATGTACTGCCCTATGTCACGACCTGTACCGGAATAGAACGCGATGCATTCGGGGCCGTACTTCTCCTTGATTTCCAGGAACCTGGACGAAATCGTCTCGTACGCCTCGTCCCATGTGATGCGTTCCCACTTGTCCTTGCCGCGGTCTTCGCGGGCGCGCTTCATGGGATAAAGCACCCGGTCTTCGTGATATACTACCTCCGGAAGTGCCAGGCAGCGGCAACACAGCCTGCCTTGGTTGAAGGGGTTCTCGGGATCCCCCTCCACCTTGACAAGCTTTCCGTCGTCGTCGGTGTACATAAGCACCCCGCACCCCAAGTGGCAGCCCGGTCCCGACCAAGCGCTGCCGCGGGTCACATGAAGGCCGTCTTCGTCGTACTTGTACGGCTCCTTGTGATCGACGAGGGTGTACTCCCTCTTCTCGCTCATTGCATCCTCCTTCTCCTTTTTGAGGTTCCAGGCCGTACGAAAGCGACGTCCTGTGAGTTGTTCACATGGTGGGGCAGCGCCTGCCTCGCGTGAATCGGGGAAACGTCCGTATTTGTGCGAAATGTGCTGCGTAGCTGGTTATGGAGGAGAGAGTATGACCAAAGGTAATACCCAGGAACGTGACGACCACCTGTTCGGCAACGATTCCGCCATCCTCGTGTTCGGAATCATTTCGCTGGGGTCCTACTGGGCCTGGATCTTCGCGACGTTCTCATCGGTTGCGCTGAACCCGTTCGGGAACGAAGGCATAGTGGAGTACTGCCTGCTGCTTGTCATCTTCGCCGGCACCTCGGCGCTGGCCATGCTGGTAGTGAGCTTCGTGCCCGAGAAGGCCGAGGCGTTCTTCAAGGGGCTTCGCGGGTTCGTGATGCTGTCGCTGACCAGCTGCTTGAACGGCATCCCGGCACTGTTGCACGCGTTCGGAATACAGCTTGCGTTCCCCGTCGTCGCAGCGCTCTGGGCGGTTTCGGGACTGGCATCGTCGCTGGTCCTTCTGAAGACCATACGCTTCCTCGTGTGGCTGAGGCGCGCGAAGATATCGCGGTGCATCTCGCTGAGCTTCCTCGTGGCCGCCGCCCTGTACGCCATACCGCAGCTGCTGTCCCCTGCGATGATGGTCGGCGGCGTCATGATGCTGCCCGTCCTGGCATGCGCGTTCACCTTCGCCGCAGGCCGCAGGATGGATTCGTCCGGCGAGCAGCATGCGCAAAACGCGCCGGAACCTAGGACCCATTCGGAGTCGCTGAAGGCCCGGTTCTCGGAACTTAGGAACTTCATGCCGCTCACACTTATATATACGGTGTCGTTCGGCATCGTGTCGTATGCGGTGCTTTACCTCGCATGCGTCAACCACACGATATTCATCATCGTGCTGTCCATACTGTTTTCGGCAGCGTTCCTGGCCACATGCACCTTCTTCTTCAAGATGAGGATAGACGCGGACAGGTTCCGTCGCGTGCTGCTGATGCTGGTCGCCGTGGCGCTTCTGCCCTTCCCCTACTCGAACAGCACGCTTCAGGTCGTGTTCCTGTCGTTCGCCGTGTTCGGCTTCACATGCTTCGACGCCATAGGATGGGGCGATCTGGCCGACGAGGTGCGCGATCGCAGGCTGGGCCTGTTCCGTTACACCAGCTCAGCCACCTTCGTCAACTTCGTAGGAATCTTCCTTGGTTGGGCCATCGGTTACGGGCTGTTCATGATCCTTGGGCATGACGGGTTCGGTGCTGGCTTCGGAATCGTATCGGTTGTGCTGGTCATGGCCATGGTGGTCTATCTCACGCTGACGGGCAGAGGCGAGGAATCGGAGGCGGGCGTTGCGAAGTCCACGCAGTTCCAGGACGCTTGGAAGGACAAGTGCCACGACATATCCGAGCAGCATAAGCTCACCAAGCAGGAAGAGCGCATATTCACGATGCTCGCGCGCGGTCGCAGCTACGGCTACATAGCCGACGAACTGTACATATCCACGCACACGGTGAAAACGCACATCTATCACATCTACCGGAAGGTTGACATCCACTCCCAGCAGGAGCTGATCGACATGGTGGAGGAAGACTTCCAGTGACCGGGCGCAACAGAAGCGCTAGGCATTGCCCCCGCGTATACGCATAATACCTCCCCTAATACCGCACATTTTCCCGCAATATAGCGACGCGCGGTGGATGTGCGCACCTTCTATATAGGCAACCATTCTCCTATGCACGGAATTGCTAGCGCCGTCATCGTTCTGGAGAAGGAGTGGTCGCCATGGCAAAGAAGGTCGCCGCCTGGATTCCGGTCTGGGCCATCATCGTTGCAAGCATCCTGATCTCGACACAATACGGAAAGGTTCCTCCCTCCCAGCCGTCGATGATCGAGACGCTTGGAATCTCCTACACGATGCAGGGCCTGCTGATGACGGCGTTCTCGGCCTCGGCGCTCGTCATGGCGATGTTGTTCGGCGGCACGCTGATCGACCGGCTGGGTGCACGCAAGGTAGTGAGCGTGGCGCTGCTGGCGTCGGTGGTGGGAAACGTCATCGCGCTTTTCGTCACCAGCGATGCTGCGCTTCTGGCCACAAGGGTTCTGGAAGGAGCCGGATACGGCGTCACCATGACGGCTGGACCTGTGATCATAGCGGCATGGTACGAGCCAAAGAAGCGAGGCGTCGCAAGCGGCGTCTGGGGAGCAAACGTCGGTTTGGGAATGCTTCTGTCTACAGGCCTTGCCAATCCGATACTGGCCGCGACCGACTGGACAGGAATGTGGGTGTTCTCGCTGGTGTCCACAGTGCTGGCCTTGCTGTTGGTGGTTATCTGCGTAAGGATGCCCGGGGGCAAAGGCGGCAGCTTGGCAACAAGCGCGGACGGCTTTCCGGCTGCAGACAATGTCGGCAGTGTGCCTAATTCGGCCAACGTCGACAACGTGTCAACAATGGATGGCGCAAGCAATCCGTCAAACGTGAAGCCCGCGCAAGCCAATCCACAAAAACACGGGCTGCTTTGGGGATACCTGGCCCCCTTCGCTATCCTCACCGCCCTCATGTTCTTCCTCGTAGGAGGCGCCACCGACGCTTTCAACAGTTTCACCGTCACCTACCTCAACGTCGAGCTCGACCGGCCTTATACCGAAGCCAACATAACTTCGATGCTCGCTTCGTTCGGCATGCTGGTAGGGTCGGTGGTCATCGGCGTCATATTCGCTCGCGCCAAGGACAAGATGCTGGTGCTCATAGTCAACATCGCCCTTTGCACCGTGTTCTTGTTTGCCTGGTTCAACATGGACGCGTCCGTGGCTGTGACCTACGTCGTCGGATTCCTGGGAGGCTGCTTCCTGGGGGCCGCGCCCGCGTTGTTCTTCGCCATACCACCCTTCGTGGCACGGTCGCCCCACACGGTGGGCGCCGCGGTCGCGCTGGTGGTGCTTGGGCAGAACCTCGGAACGCTGGCCATTCCCGCCATCGTCGGCAACGTGCTGGACACGTCAGGCTATTCAATGGCCGCCGTCGTGATGGGGTGCCTTTCTTGCGCGGCACTGATTGTCGCCATTGCCTTCAAGCGCAAGATGAACGCAAAGCTTGCCGACCCTGAACCAGTGGGAACGATCGAATAAAGCGGCTCGTGCACGAAAAGAAGGCGATTCTGGCAAAAAATCGCTGATTTCCTTGCACGGACGCAGAACACAGCGTCAATTAATACCTAGCCTATCAAAGCCGAAGTATTTAGGAAACCATCGAACGGTACAGCTCGGCGTAGGTGCGGGCGCAGCGGTCGAAGCCGAAGTCGCGCGACATGGCGTTCTGCACCAGCCGGTCCATGGCCTTCTTGTCACCGAACGCGGCCAGCGCCTTCCGGCACGCACCCAGCGCATCGTCGCCGTCGAAGCGCGAAAACGAGAACCCGCAACCTTCGCCCGTGAACTGGTTGTACGGCTGCACGGTGTCCTTCAGGCCGCCTGTCTCATGAACGATGGGAAGGCTGCCGTAGCGCATGGCAATCATCTGCGAAATGCCGCACGGCTCGAACGCCGACGGCATCAGGAAGAAGTCGGACGCTGCATAGATTCGGTGCGACAGGTCGTTGTTGTAGCCGATGTACGAGCACACGCGTCCCTTGTAGCGGTTCTCGGCCTCGCGCATCTGCCATTCCAGCTCCGCGTCGCCCGACCCAAGCACCACGAACATGGCACCTTCGTGCACCAGCGTGCCGATGACGTGCGCCGCGATGCCTATCCCCTTCTGCGGCGTCAGACGCCCGACCATCGCAATCAGCGGCGCGTCCATGTCAACCTGCAGCCCAAGTTCTTCCAAAAGCGCGCGCTTGCATTCGGCCTTGCCGGCCATGTCGCCTTGAGAATAGTTCTTCGCCAGGAACGCGTCCGTCGCCGGGTTCCACGTGTCGGTGTCGATGCCGTTCAGAATGCCCCAAAGCCTGCCCTGGTCGCGCACGGAACGCAGGTCGTCCTGCAGCCCTTCGCCGAACTCGGGGGTGGTGATTTCCTGGGCATACGTGGGGCTGACCGTGTTCACCCTGTCGGCCGTGTCGATTCCGGCCTTCATCATGTTCCAGCAGCCGAGGTCCCAGGCGTACGCGCGCTCGTCAGGACCAATGGCGATAGCCTGCAGGTCGTCGCCGAACGTGCCCTGGAACGCCAGGTTGTGGATGGTAAGCAGCGTAGCCGGAGGCCATTTGCCCTCGCGTGCGCAGCGAGCCTTCAGCTTGAAGGGCACCAACGCAGTATGCCAGTCGTTGCAGTGGATTATCCCAGGGTCGAAGTCGAGGTTGGGAATGGCGTCGCAAACGGCCTGCGCGAAGAAGGCATACTGCTGGCCTTCGAAGTTGTTGCCCGTGTATATGGGGCCGCCGAAGTAGTGCTCGTTGTCGACGAAGTAATAGACGGTGCCGTCGAGCTCCAGCTTGTCTATGCCGACGAAGCGGTCCTCCCACTGCGGGGCGGCCAGGTAGTCGAACAGGTGCGTCGCCTCAGCGGCGTAGCGGTCCTTGATGGCGCGGTGGAACGGCATGATGATGCGGGCGTCCACGCCGAGGGCCTTCAAGTATTTGGGAAGCGCGCCCACGACGTCGGCCAGGCCGCCCGTCTTGGCAAGAGGCGCGGCCTCGGCGGCGACGATCAATACCGGCGGCAAGTCGCCGAAGCCAGGTGCTGCTTCGACAGGTTCGACCGCTTCTTCCGCGGAGATCTCGGCGTTGGGCGTCTGTTCGATCGCGCTCTCAGCATTGGCCGTCTGTTCAGCGGCAATCTCGGCGTTGGCGGCCTCTTCCGCAGCGTCCACTTCCGCCTCGGTGACTTCCTCGGCAGCGTCCAGGATGGCTTCCTGCGCCGCTGCTATGGCTGCCTTCGCCTCGGCGATACCGTCCGCAGCCTTCGCCTTGGGCGCCTTGGTCTTGCCAGCAGGCTTGGTGTTATCGGCGTCGGCGGCGTCGGCGGCGTTGCTGGTCTTCGCGGTCTTCTCGGTCTTCGCAGCCTTCACCTTCGCGGCATCCTTCATCTGCTTCGTCTGCGCGGCTTTCGAGCCCTTCGACTGCTTGCGCGCCGTCATGCAATCGAACCTTCTACCACGGCGCCCTTGCGGATCACCTTCGGGTCGTACGGCACCGCGATGCACCGCGCGCCCTTACGCACCACGACGTTCTTGTCGATGATCATGTTGCACAGCTTGGCTCCGGCCTCCACGTGCGTGTTCTGCATGATGATGCAGTTCTCGACGTGCGCCGTCTGGTCGATCTTCACTCCGCGGAACACGATGCTGTCCTTCACTCGGCCTTCGATGTCGCAGCCGTTTCCGAACAGGCTGTGCTCGACCTCGCAGCCCCGGTGGAACCGTGTGGGCGGCGCGTCCATCGTCTTGGTGTACACGGGGAACGCAGGATTGAACAGGTCGTAGCGCACGCTTTTGTCCAGCAGGTCCTGGTTCAGGTCGAAGTATGACTTCACCGAGGTCACGCGCCCTACGTAGCCCTTGTGTTCCAGTCCCACAACCTTGTAGTCGCGGATGGCCATCTTCAGCAGGTCCTGGTCGAACCCGTAGCGGCCTTCGGCACACACGTCCTCGACCAGCCGCATCAGCAGCTCCTTGTCCATGAGGCACACTCGCAGGTTGGCGTAGCAATTGTCCTTGCCGGTGGGGGTGGTGACCAGGTTCTTCACCACGTCGCCGTCCATCTCGAAGTACGACACTTCGTCGGTGTCGTCGTTCATCAGGCTCTTGTCGCGCGAGTACATCACCGTGACGTCGGCACCTGTGGCCACGTGATGATCCATCATCACGTTGAAGTCCTGGCTGTACACCTGGTCGGTCCCCATCAGCAGGCAGTAACGCCAACGCTGATGCTCAACGAAGTCGCGCTTGCTGAGGATGGCATCGGGCAGCCCGTGGTACATCTCGGTGCCGCACGCCAGGTCGTACGGCGGCAGCAGTCGCAGGCCGCCGTTCTTCTTGGAAAGGTTCCATTCCTTGCCGGAGCCGATGTGGTCGATCAGCGACTTGTAGTTGCGCTGCGTGATCAACCCCACGGAATGAATGCCGCTGTTGGAGATGTTGGACAGCAGCAGGTCGATCATGCGGTAGCGGCCGCCGATGGGAAGCGCCGCGGTGGAGCGCAGCTCGATCAGGTCGCGAAGCTGCTGCGAGCCCTGCTTCGCATATACGATTGCGAATGCGTTATTCATCCTGCGCCTCCTCTCCTTCGGCGGCGGGAACGCTGTCGACAACGACGTCGATGCCAGGCACGCCAACACCCAGCGTGTCGGCGCCAGGCGCGGCAACGACGGCTGCGTCGTCTTGCGCGTCGTCCGCATCATGTGCTGCCTCCACAATGGCGCCGGGCTCGATGGTCTGCCCGGGCTTGACGACCGCGCCTTCCATGATGGTCGCGTTCGCGCCGACCACGCAAAGGTCGCCTTCGCCGCCCACCTTGGCGCCGGCCTTAACCACCACGTCCTCGGCCAGGATCGCGCGGTTCACCACGGCACCCGGCTCGATGCGCGAGCTGAGCATGACCACGCTGTCCTTCACCTTCGCACCGTTGTCCACCTGCACGCCCTGGAACAGGATGCTGTGGTCCACCTCGCCGTCCAGCTCGCAGCCTTCCGGCACCAGGCATGTGTCAAGCACGGCCTCCTCGCCGATCAGCGCCGCAGGCATGAACGGGTTGCGCGAGTAGATCTTCCACGAGTTGTCGGCCAGGTTCAGCGGCGGGTCGTCCTCAAGCAGGTCCATGTTGGCCTCCCAAAGGCTTTCCACCGTGCCGACGTCGCGCCAGTAGCCCTCGAAGGGATAGGCGAACAGCCGCTCGCCCGCACCGAGCATGGCCGGGATCACGTCCTTGCCGAAGTCGTGGCTGCTCTCGGGATCGTCGGCGTCGAGCATCAGATAGCGCCTGGCCTTGTCCCAGCTGAACACGTACACGCCCATCGAGGCCAGGTTGCTGGGCGGGTCGGCCGGCTTCTCCACGAAGTCGGTCACCTGGTCGTTCTCGTCGGCGGCCAGAATGCCGAAGCGGCTGGCTTCCTCGATAGGCACCGGCATGGCCGCGATGGTGACGTCGGCATCGTGGCTCTTGTGGAAGGCCACCATGCGGCTGTAGTCCATCTTGTAGATGTGGTCGCCCGAAAGCACCACCACGTAGTCGGGCGTGAACTTGTCTATGAAGTTGGTATTCTGGTAGATGGCGTCCGCGGTTCCCGCGTACCAGCTTCCCACGTCGCCCACGCGCGTGTAGGGCGACAGCACGAACACCCCGCCCGAAGGCGAGTCGAGGTCCCACGGCGCGCCCGTGCCGATGTAGCTGTTCAACACGAACGGCTCGTACTGCGTGAGCACGCCCACCACCCCGATGCCGGAGTTCTCGCAGTTGGACAGCGTGAAGTCGATGATCCTGTACTTTCCGCCGTAAGGCACGGCAGGCTTCGCGCGATAGCGAGTCAGCACGCCAAGGCGGCTGCCTTGCCCGCCCGCCAAGATCATGGCGACGCATTCCTCGTGGTCGTTCATCTGCCAGACTCCCTTTCTTTCCCTGATGCACTCGAAGTAGACGACGCTGAGCGGCGGAACGTTCACCTTCGCGTGGAACGGCTGCCCTTCGAACGACCCGCGTTCGGTGGTTATGGCCGTGCGGTTGCGAAGCCCCGAGCCGCCGAAGCGGAGGTCATCGCTGTTGAAGGCCTCGACCAGGGTGCCTTCGTGCGGAAGGCCCACCACCAGGCCCATCACCGGGTTCGGCGAGAAGTTGCAGCAGCACAGCACGTCGCACATCTCGCGGCCGTCGACAAGGTCGGCGTCTTCGGGCGTGGGCGACGCCAGACGCAGGAACGCCACCGTGTCCTGGTCGCGGTTGTTGCGGTTCGCCCACTGGAAGCCCTGCGGCTCCATGTCGTTCAGCCACAGCGACGCGTGCTTCAGGTAGAAGGCGTTCAGCTCGGCCGAGAAGCGCTGCATCTGGGCGTGCGAGTCGAACCGCATCAGGTCCCATTCCAGTTCTTCCTTGAAGTTCCATTCGTCGAACTGGGCGAATTCGGACCCCATGAACGTGAGCTTCTTGCCCGGGTGCGCGAACTGGTAGCCCATCAGCGTGCGCAACGTGGCGAACTTCTGCCCGTACTCGCCGAACATCTTGTTCACCATGGACTTCTTGCCGTACACGACCTCGTCGTGCGAGTATTCAAGTATGAAGGCCTCGCTGTAGGCGTAGTCCATCGAGAAGGTCAGCTTGTCGTGGTTGCCAGCCCTGAACAGCGGGTCGGTTTGCGCGTAGTCCAACGTGTCGTGCATGAAGCCCATGTTCCACTTGAACGTGAAGCCCAGGCCGCCCAGGTAGGGCGGCAGCGTGACCATGGGGAAAGCGGTGGATTCCTCGGCCACCATGATGGCGCCGGGGTAGGCCTCAAGCACCGACGAGTTCAGCTTCTGCAGGAACGCGACAGCTTCCAGATTGATGTTGCCGCCGTCCTTGTTGGGCACCCATTCGTCGCGCCCGTAGTCCAGGTACAGCATGGAACTGACCGCGTCCACGCGCAGCCCGTCGATGTGGTACACGTCGAACAGCTGCATGGCCGCCGAGATAAGGAAGCTGACCACCTGCGGCCGGCCGTAGTCGAACACCAGCGTGCCCCATTCGGCATGCTCGCCCTTGCGCGGGTCGGGGTATTCGTAAAGCGGCTGGCCGTCGAAGGAGGCCAGCGCGAAGGCATCGCGCGGGAAGTGCGCAGGCACCCAGTCCATGATCACGCCGATGCCGTGGGCGTGCATGGTGTCGACGAAGTACATGAAGTCCTGCGGTGTGCCGTATCGCGAGGTTATGGCGTAGTAGCCGGTGGTTTGGTAGCCCCACGAGTTGGGGAATGGGAACTCGGTGAGAGGCATGGGTTCGACGTGCGTGTAGCCCATCTTCACGCAGTACTCGGCCAGCTGGTCGGCCACGGTGCGGTAGTTGGGAAGGGGCCTGTCCTCGAAGTTGACGTCTTCCTTCTTCACGCCTTCGGGAAGCGGCGGCGTGCGCCACGAACCCAGGTGCATCTCGTAGATGGAGATGGGCTCGCGCTGCGCGTTGCGCGTGCGGCGCTTCTCCATGTAGTCGCCGTCGCGCCAGTCGTAGCCGTCGAGGTTCCACACCTTGGAAGCGGTGCTGAGGCCGTTTTCGGCATGGAAGGCGAAGGGGTCGGCCTTCAGACGGCCCTTGCCGTCGGCGCCGACTATGTAGTACTTGTAGACGTCGCCGACATGAAGGCCTGTGGCGACGCAGGCCCAAACGCCGGGATGGACCATCTGCATGGGATTGGCGGAATCGTCCCAGTCGTTGAACTCGCCCACCAGCGACACGGCCTTGGCATGGGGCGCCCACACCACGAACAGGTAAGCGTCGGGGCCCGCTTCTGGCAGCTTGTGGCATCCGAAGGTGAAATAGGCGCGCTGGGCATCGCCCCTGTCGAACAGATAGAGGTCCGGTTCTTTAAGATATTTCGAAACGGAGTCCATTGATGACAGTATACATACGGCGCGTAGACGAAACGGCTACGCGCGCCATCTGTCACCAGTTGGCTACCCTAGCGGCGTGTCGGGGAGCATGCATGTATCATTATTGAGCGCTGGTGGAAGACGGGGCGACGGGAGAAGCGATGCTTGCAGACGATCAGGTGCAGAAATACTTGGACCGCATCGGGTTCGAAGGCAATCCACGCGCCGACCACAACACCCTCGACGAACTCGTGCGCCTGCACCAGAGCAGCGTGCCCTTCGAAACGGTGACGCTTCACCGCAGCGGGGCAGCGCCGTCGCTTGATGTCGACGACATCTATCGCAAGATCGTAGAGCAAAGGTTCGGGGGCTACTGCTTCGAGCTCAACAAGTTGTTCTCTGCACTGCTCGAGTCTATAGGCTTCGAAACGTACCCTGTGTTGTGCCGCGCCGTTCGAGGTCGCGAAGGGCTGATGCCCATAAACCACCGCGGCACGGTCGTGGCCCTTGAAGATGGACTTTGTTCCGTTGACGTAGGCTTCGGAGGACCTATGCCTTCGGGAGCGCTGATGCTTGACGATGGTTTGGAGCAAGACATCAACGGCGAAATCTACATTGCAACCCTCCGCGATGGGTGGTGGCATGTCGACCGAATCACGCAATCGGCCAACGACCTGTACGACGACCATCTGCCCGAAAGGCGGCAGACCGAACTGACGCTGTGCGAGGCGAAGGTCGAAGAGCTCGACTTCGATTCGCTGAACGGGTTCTTTTCGGCGCCCGGAACGCTGTTCCGCGACCACGAGATCGCGAACATGCGCACGAAGGACGGTTACTGCGGAATGAAGGATGGCGTGCTGACCAAGCGATCGAACAGCGTGAAGGAAGTCATTGAACTTGACGACCCCGAGCATATCGACCAGGTACTCGCCGACCTGTTCGGCATGGTCAACATCAAAGACTGGCCGACGTGACAGGGGCGCACATGAAGTGCGCCCCTACGTCAACATACCTGTTTAAACCTGCTTCTAGAAAGCGAAGAGGTAGTCGAGCTCGTCGGTCCAGCTCTCGGGGTCAAGAACCCACTTGTCGCCCTGCTTGGTCAGGTCGTAGTCGACCATTGAGTCGTCGGTGGGCGTGGTGGAATTGACCGCATCCATAAGCGCCTTGCCGATGGCCTCGTAGGCCGCCTCCATCGTGGAGTACTGGCTTACGTCGCCGGACAGCAACGTGGAGATCTGCGCCTCGAACTCGGTCGCGATGGAATACGTGTCCTTGCACGTTATCGTGTACCAAGCCTCGCCCGTGCCTTCGCTTCCGTCGATGTCGGTGAAGTCGTACTCGTAGTCAAAGCCCTGAATCATGGCCTTCGCCAGCTCGGTCGGGTCGACCTTCAAATCGGCAAGGCTCAGGTTCTCGGAAGCCAGTTCGGAATTCAGCGATTCCTCGACGATTGCCGCGATGGTGGCAACCATAGCAGGGTCGGCCGATTTGATCTTGTCCAGCTCGGGGTCGATCACGTCGTAGAGCTCGTCGTCAAGACGGTCGGCAAGGGCGCTCGAAGCGGCAGAGCTCGAAATCGCCGACGAACTCTGAGAGGCATATATGTCAGTGAAGTCCACATCGGCTTCGTCCAACGCACTAAGAGCAGTGAATATCAAGATGCTGTTGACGATGATCATGATGATGGAAAGCACCAAGCCCACGATGCCGCAGATGCGACCGGCCTTGCCCTGGCCCTGCGTGCCGCCGGCCTTGAAGTACTTGCCCGCCAAAACGATGGCGACGATGCCGAGCACGATGCCGACGATCGGTATGAAGCAGAACACGATGGCCAGGATGCCGCACACGAGCGCCCCGGTAGGGCTGGGCTGACCAGCTGGGGCAGGAGCCCCTGCGTAAGGCGCGCCCTGCGGAGGCATCGGCTGCGTGGGAACAGGCTGCCCGGTCGGCGGCATGGGCTGCGTCTGCGTGGGCTGTCCTGCAGCAGGAACGGCCTGTGCAGGGATAGGCTCGGTTGCTGGCGCGGCTTGAGGCTCGCCAACAGCCGTCGCCGGCTGCTCGACCGGCATGGTTTCCTGCGAAGCCACCTCGGCGTTCTGTGCGCCGGCGTCGCTTGCACCCATGCTTTCTTCGGGCACGTTGGTGGGGTCTTTCTCGTCCATTGTCGCTCCTTATGGTTTGCGCTTAACCGCCGTGTTCGACGGTCACATCCAATTCTAGCCGAAGAAGCAACCTTGACTTGAAACAGAGGCGTAACAGGAGCCGGCCGAAGTATTAAAAGCCTACCCCACCCACTTCTTGAGCATGCGCACCAGCGTGTCGATTTCGAGCGGCTTGGACATGTGGTCGTTCATGCCCACGCTGTGGGAATGCTTCACGTCCTCGGCGAACGCGTCGGCAGACAGCGCGATTATCGGAATCTGGGCAAGGTCGGGACGCTGCATGGCCGCCGCACGGATAGCAGTGGCAGCCTCGTACCCGTTCATGACAGGCATCTGGATGTCCATGAGCACCGCGTCGTAGTAGTTGGGCTCGTGTTCGACCAGCGCATCCAGCGCGATCTTTCCGTTCTCGGCATGGTCCACTTCGGCGCCGGTAAGCTCAAGCAGCTCTTGCGCGATGGTGGCGGCCATCATGTTGTCCTCAGTGAGAAGGATGCGCTTGCCTTGGTACCCAAGCTCTTCGAGCATGACCTGCTCGTCGTTGATGGACGACGCCTCGCCGTCGATCAGGTCGTTCATCACCTGAATAAGCCTGGACCTGAACAGCGGCTTCGATATGAACGCATCGACGCCGACCTCTCGCGCCTCCTGCTCGATGATCGACCAGTCGTAGCCCGACAGGATGATTATGGGCATGCTGTCCGCGGTCACCTCGCGTATCTTCTTGGCCGCTTCGAGTCCGCTCATCCCAGGCATGCGCCAGTCGAGGATCACGGCGTCGAAGGGGTTGCCCGCATCCGCCGCCTTGACCACCGCTTCGATGCCCTCCTGCCCGGACATCACGTACTCGGACTGCATCCCGATGTCGTCGAGCAGCACGCATGCGCCTTCGCAGGCCACGGCGTCGTCGTCGACCACCAGGACGCGAAGGCCTTCGAGCTTCGAGATGT
The DNA here is from genome assembly GCA_902497215.1 of uncultured Eggerthellaceae bacterium. Next base: position 19,773 of record CABVEH010000001.1, read on the forward strand.
CCTCCTGTGCGCCGTCGCGAAGCTTCAGGTGCACCGTGACCGTGAACGTGGTTCCCTCTCCTTCGGTGGATTCAACCTCGACGGAGCCGTTCATCATGTCAACGACGCTCTTGACGATCGCCATGCCAAGCCCAGTGCCTTCGACCTTCGTAGTGCGCGAGTCGTTGGCGCGCGTGAAGGGCTCGAACACCGTCTTCAGGAACTCCTCGCTCATGCCGCAGCCGGTGTCGGCGAACACGAACTCGTAGCATCCGCTGTCGGGGATGCGGCTTGGAAGCTCGGCTATGCGAAGCGAGATGTCGCCGCCGTCGGGGGTGAACTTGATGGAGTTGCCCATGATGTTCACAAACACCTGCTGCAACCTGGTGGGGTCGCCTATGACGTGCTCGTGCTTTATCTCCATCAGGTCGACCTTCAGGTTCTGCTTCTTTGCAGCGATCTGCGGGTTGATGATGGTTATGAGGCTTTCGATGGTCTCAGAAAGCTCGAACGATTCCTCGGAAAGCCCGATGGTTCCCGACTCGATCTTGGCCATGTCGAGCACCTCGTTGATGAGCCCAAGCAGGTGGCGGCTTGCCGACGTGATGTTGGCGAGGCACTCGCGCACCCTTTCGGGGTCGTCGACGTGCATGCCTGCAATGGCTGTGAGGCCCATGATCGAGTTCATGGGGGTGCGGATGTCGTGCGACATGGAGTTGAGGAAGTCGCTCTTGGCCTGCGACGCATGCTCAGCGGCCTTGAATGCGTCCTCGAGGGCATGACGCGACTCGATTTCGGCCTTCTTGGAATCGGTTATGTCCTGCACGGCCACGAGAACCTGAGTAGGCCTTCCCTTCTCGTCGCGCGTGAGAGAGAGCACGGATATCTGGAACCAGCGGTCGTCGTTCTTGGTGCGGCATTCCTGCTGAAAGAACGGCACGTCGCTTGGAAGCTGCCTTGTGATTTCCTTGGGGTCGAGCACTGCAAGGGTCTCGCCCGTGTCCCCAGCCTCGATGGTGTCGCCGAAGAATTTGCAGAACTCCTCAAAGCTGCCTTCGGCCGGAAGGCCGGTGCGCACGCCGCTGCTCTTCAGGTACTCGTAAGTGCGGCCAACCAGGTCGACGGACAGCAGGCTGCTGAACAGGTTGGTGGACGCGTCGATGATGCGCGTAGCCGCCTGGCGCTCGAGCAGGAGTGCCTTGTTCCTCTTGCGCGACTGCACCATGAACACCACGATCACCAACAAGGCGGCCAGCAGCACGCCGGCTACCAGGATCAGCCCAGCCCAGTTGGCGTTGCTGACCATTCGGTTGGTGATGTGCGCAGGGAACGAACGCACCAGCACCCAGTCGGAGGACGCCAGCTTCATTATGTAGGTGTTCCCCACGCCTTCGGAGGTTCGGTAGGTGAAGCTGATCGAAACCCCGTCGGCTATGTACTGGTCGACCTGTTCGACCGTGAGGTCGCCGCCGAGGTCTTCGCTGTCGAACATTTCGTTGATGTACTGCGCGTTGGGCCTTTCCGGTGCAGCCTTGGCGATGATTTCCCCGTCGGGCTTGCAAAGATAAGTGGGGGTGGCCTCACCCGAGAAGTTGGTGGTCATGACCTCGGTAAGCGTGCTTTCCTGATAGACGCTTACGACCACTCCGACGACCTCGCCTTCGAATTCCACCGGAGCGAAGAAGGCGACGATGTTCTGGCCGTCGAACACGGCGTTGTTGATGAAGCAGGTGCCGCTTTCGCCCTTCATGCCCTCGATGTAGTAATAGCGGTCGTTTGCCGTGTCTACGCGGCCGTCAAGGTTGTACGCCATTCCGTCGGGGGTCACGAAGAACGAGTCGTCGAACTGGGCGAGGTCGAGCGTGGCGACGGCTTCGAGCGGATCGACGTTCGCGCTGGTAAGCGAATCCTCGTACACGCTTGCGACCATTTGCACGCTGCGAAGGGAGTTGTCGAGCAGGTCGTTGACGCGCCTGGCCGTCTGGCCGGCCGACGTTTCCAGGTATTCGCCGTTCTGTGCGACGATCCTTTCGGTGTTCGCATTCATGAACATCAGCAGCGCGATCACGACGGCGATCACCGCTACCACGACAGCTAGGATGCGGTTGCGAAGCGTGCTCTGCTCTTTGTTGTTCTTCATTTCGGCAGCCTATCTGATCGGGCGTCGGGTCGTTGCTGCGACAATGCTGCGCCAGTAGCTCGAACCCCGGTCGAAAGCATTTCTGCATTTGGATTCAATTATATAGAAAGGCCGTCGAACATTCGCCCGAACGGGAAACCTTTCCAAAAAGAACCGAAAGGTTTGGTAGCGCGTGTCGGAGGACGCGCATTGTTGCGCCAAAGGCTACTCTTCTTGGCTCTTCTTCTTTCGCTTCAGGAAGAACAGTAGGAAGCATCCTCCGGCCAAGGCCAACAGCAGAAGAGATCCGCCTACTGCGACGGGAAGCCAGTCCATGGCCCCGGCTTGACTCGAGCCTGCCGCATTCGCGCTTCCGGAAGAAAGCGCGTTGCCGTTATCGGAAATGGCCGACTTCGCCTTGCCCGTTCCTCCCGTGCTGGCCAAGGGCGTCTCGTCGTCGGCGATGATCTCGCCTTCCGCCGCCTGGTTGCTCGGCTCAAGCGCGGTCGTCTCGTTCACCACGGGCGCGGAGCCATTGCCGCCTGTGTTTTGGGAAGGCGTCGTAGCACCCTGCCCGCCCGTCGGTTGATACACCACGACGAATCCGCCATTGCCTCCCTGGTTGCCAGTCTGGCTGCCGCCCTGCGAAGCGGAAGGCAGTGCGGGTATGACACGGGTCATGACGTGCGAGGCGTCATGCGCGCACACGCTTCGCTCCACGCCCGCGACGCCGGCAGACGCAGGCGTAAGCACGGTCCATGCCCCCCAGCTGTGCCCGAGAGCAGCCACAAGCCGTTGCTGCCCAACGCCACAGGAGACGCATGTGCGTGCGCTTACGCCGGCGGTGGTGCAGGTTGGGCTGGTCACGGTGGCCCAATTGCCCCACGTGTGGCCAAGGGCGGGAATGGCCTCGACATGGACCTCGCCGCAGATGGAGCACGCATGCCTGTGCGACCCCGCAGCAGTGCACGACGCGTCGGAGATGGGCTGCCATTCGCCCCACGCATGCTCGTGGTCGGCGAACTTCACGTCGCTGGTCACCACTATGGCGACGTCCTGGTCGAACTCGCCATCGCCGTTCCAGTCGAAGCGGTAGCGATACATCAGCTTGCCGTCGTCGCCCGCGTACTGCCTCATGTATTCGGGGCTGACCATGGCCCAGTACTGGCCATCCGATTGAATTGCCGCGGATTCCGTCCAGTCAGAAGAGGAGCCGTCGTCCTCCCACCATTTGGATATCTTCTGATAGACGGCGTTGCTCGGATTGACCCATTCGGGCACCGACACGTTTATGCCTGCCCACCATTTGTTGGGAGCGCGACCGTCGTCGTTGCCCTCTTCCACGAACTCAAGGGTGGCATCCCCGTCGAAGACCGCAACGTTCCTGTTGACCTTTCCGTCGCCGTAGGCCGAAACGGTCCCGGCAAAGCTGTAGATGTTGGCCACGCCGTACACGCCTTCGTAAATGAACACCGGGATGAAGCCCTCGGCGCAGTTCTTCTCGGCGACCTCGCTGCTGAACAAGCCGCCGGAGATGGCGATGGTGGTGACGTCGGCCTTGTCTTCGTTGGCAGCTTTCTCGCCCAACGCTTCGGCGCCGTTTGCTGCTGCGAACTCTCCTCCGGAAATAACCAAGCTTGCGGGCACTTCGTTCTTCTTCATGTTCTGCACGGTGACGGCATGCCCGTTGACGCTGCTGAACAGGCCGTCGGTGATGACGACGTCAAGGTTGGGGCTGGTTACGCACTTGTCGTACATCTGGGAACATACCAGAAGTGCCGAGCCTTCAACGCACGCCCCTCCGCCGGTGGGCAGCCCTTCGATGGGTTCGCCCATTCCGCTTATGGTGCCTCCCTCGATGGTGATGGTTCCCATCCTGGCCTCGATGCCGGTATCACCCTCGATTGCAGCAGAGCCTCCGACGGTCAAGCTTCCTTCGGCCGGCCAGTATATTGCAGTGCCGCCCGAGGAAACCACTTCGCCGCCCGTTATGACCGCAGTGGTGCCAGCGGAGCCGAGGTTGTTCAGACCGATGCCCTGAATGCTGCCGTTTATCCTGCCGCCCGTCATGTTAAAAGTGCTGACGCCGCTGGATTCGGAATATGCGTTCCCGCTGAACGTGCTGAGCGACACCGCATATGGGCCCTCTATCACGCCTCCGGCCACCACGACGTGATAGCTGTTGGCCACGATTGCGCCGTAATTTTCCGGCTTGGGGTTGTCGTAGGATTCGCTGCGCACGAGGCCGCCATTGACGGTTATCGTTCCCATCTTGTTCTTGTTGTTAGTCAAGCCGTTTATGGCCATGTGAGGGGAAACAACCTGGCCGTCGTTGACCATAAGGTTGGCGCCCAGCTGAACATGGACGGCAGTGTCGTTGACGGAACGGACGGTGCCTCCGTTCACCTGGACGTCAGCGGAGGTTTCGTTCGCCATGATTCCCTTGACCAGGCCGAAAACCTCGCCGCCGTTGACCACGACGGTGCCGTTGCTGTCGTAGATTCCGTACTTGTTGCCCTGCAGCGTTCCGCCGTCTACGGTCACGGAGCTTCCAGCGAATTGGCGAACCGCGAACCCGCCCTTTATCGTTGCGCCGTCCCCGACGACAAGCTTGCCTGCGGGCGCAGACTCGTTGGCGGCGGAAACGCGGATGCCTTCGCCGCTGTAGACTGTGCCGTCATTGTTGCTGACGTAGGAAGCCTTTCCGTCGATGGTGCCCTCTCCTTTAACGACCAGCTCGCCTCCGGCGGAAACCTCTATCGCCATAGGCGCATTCCGTTTGTTGGCGCTTTTGACTATGGCATGCCCGTTCAGGTCGAGAACGACCCTCTTTCTCACGGAGATGCAGTTGCCCCGGTCGGTTTCGTCCACCGACACGTCCGCGACCAGCACGACGGGGACGCCGTAGGGATCCACGTCGATGGCTTCCTGAAGGCTGTTGTAGTAGTTTTCGCCGACCTTCGCGACGGCTATCTTCTCGGTTACGTTCGCCTTCTCATTGCCGTACACCACCTGGGGAGTGGTGCCTCCGACGAACGTCACCTCGGTCATGCTCAGAGACACGCCGTTGCCTTCGGACTCGTTGGCGTAAACGTACACGCATGGGAACAGTTCGTTGTTGTCCCCCTCGACCTTCACCGTGGAGTTGGAGATGCTGACGTTCGAAGGATACTGGTACGCTTTGCCGCCCTTGTTGCCTATGGTTATCGCGGCCAGGTTCACCATGTTCCCAGAACCCCAGTCCCGGCTTTCGAAGTAGTTTGCCATGCTTTCGGCGTCGCTGCGGTCGCCCGGGTAGCTTTGGACGATCGTGCTGTTCCTGATGTCGGCGGTTCCGCCGCGCACGACGACCCCTTGCAGCTGGCCTGACACGGTGCAGTTGTCCATCGCAAGGTAGCCTGGCACGTTCATAAGCACCGGCGTGTTGCCCGTGAAGGCGGAGTCCATGAGGTACACGACGACGCCGTAGTTGTCAGGAGAGCCTGCGTTCGTGGCAATCGCGTAGCTTTCGGGAGCATGGATGGCCGAACCGCTCACTGTCACGCTCGCACCTTCGCCCGTCGGCTGCAACGCGGCGCCGTCGGTTTCGAAGCTGGTTATCCCGTCGAGCGCGACCGAGCTTCCGGCAAGCACGGATATGACGCTGTTGTTCACGGCCGCCACGCCGTTGGCCTTGATGGAGCCGTTTCGTATGGTCAGGCTTCCACCGTTCTGCACCGTTATGCCGTTTGCCCCCACGCCTGTCACGTTAAGAACGTGGGCGCCCAGGTCGATTGCAAGGGCTTTTTCTACGACGATGTCGCCTTCAGCCGCAGACCATTCCGCATCGGCCAGCAACGAGATGGTGGCCCCGTTTCCGGCCACGCCGAATGCGTCCTTCAGCGATGCGTAGTACTTGCCATCCACCTCGGCCACCGTGTCGGCGCTATCCGCCGTGCGAGGCGCCACGGTCACCGAGTTATCGCCGAGCTGCTGGGTGCTGGCCAGGCTTATGTAGGGAGTCGCGCTATCAAGGTTGGCCCCGACGAACGTGCCTCCGTTGATTTCCAGCGTTCCACCTGGCTTGTCGCCGAAGTTGATCAGATTCTTGGCAGGGCCTTGCTCGAAGCTGCCGCCGTTGATGCGCACGACCGCGTCGCCGGGATTGCCCCCGTTGTCGGACGGGTTCTCGTTCACCAGGTAAAGGCAGGCGTTTGCGCCCGTAGTGGAGAACTTGCCGCCGTCGACGACACAGGTTGCGGCCTCCATGCCTTCCTTGCCGCTTACGTACAGCGCGTAGAAGGTGCTGCCGACATGGTTGTTCTGGCACGGGTTGGTGTAGAAGGTGCCGCCCGAGACGTAGACGCTGGCGCCACCGACCGAGGCCAGCGCGCCTTGCGTGCCGTGGACCTTGACGTCCTCGTCGGACGTGGGGACGATGCGCATCGTCCCGCTGACGCCGTTTTCGTCGCGGTTGTTCAAGGCGTAGGCGAATGGAGTTTTACACCCGGAACACGCCAGCGTCTCGAACTCGCCTTTGTAAATGACGGCCTCTCCGGCGTTGTACACCGCACCGGTGCCGGCGAAGTAGCCGTCGTGGACCGTCAGGTGCGACCCGATTCCGTTGCGAATGGCAGCGCCGTCGCCCATGACGCTTCCGACGTAGCGGCCATTGATGATAGTAAGCGTGCCGTCGTTTCGTATGGCGCCGTAACCGCTGTTGCTCGCACTGCTGTCGATGGTGCCGTTGCCGGTGACGGTAAGCGTTCCGTTGTTGACGATGGGGCGCCCGGCAAAGTCTGCAGCGACCGTGATGCTGTGCCCTGCCATGTCGAAGAAGATGGTCTTCCCCGTGTCCACGGTGGCGATGGCGTCGGTAGGCATGTCGACGATGTCTGAAACCAAGGTGACGACGTCGGCGTTGACGGCGGCGTTGAAGGCCGCCTTCAAGGTGTCGTAGTGAACGTTTCCGATGGCGGCCTGATGTGTGCAGGTTCCATCGGCACATGGGCCGTCTGCCTGAGGCGCTGCACCCGCGCCAACTTCTTGAGCCTGGTATCCCGCAACATCGGAAGGCGTCGCAGCCGCGTTGAAGGCTTGACCGTCGACGTCGGCTTCCATGCCGGCGCCTTCGGCTCCCTCGGAGTCGCCGCTTTCCAAGCCTGCGCCTGCGTCGTCCACGACGGGAACGAACGCGGACGTGCTCATCAATGCCTGGTCGTCATGAAGCCCGGCAACGTCTTCGGCTTCTAGGGCCTTCTCCTTTTCGGCTTCGCCCCAAGCCCATGCCATGCCGGCGATGGGGATCATGCCGAGCACCAGCACAAGGGCGGCGAACGCAGCCGCCGTCTTCGAGAATTTCTTCTGTTTTGAGGATTCGTTTGTGAAGGCCACGATCGATCCTTCCCTCGGCAGTCGACATGTCAGCGCGCTGGACGAAACGGCAGTAGGAAACCACTCGCAGCATGTTGTTCCGTTCAAAGCTGATGGGGTGCGATCGTATTGTTTTCCGCTGCGAGGCGAAACACTCCGATTATACACGCGTACAGGGTGTTTTTGCCATACCTAGAAGCGAATAAAATAGGTTTCTTCTTGAAGGCGTGCAGTGTG
>CABVEH010000002.1 GCA_902497215.1 uncultured Eggerthellaceae bacterium
GGGACTCACCGGCGTCACCACCGAGACCGGAGCCGGACAGTGGGGAACCGCCCTGGCCGAGGCGGCCGACCACTACGACGTCGACCTGGACGTGTTCATGGTGAAGTGCTCGTACGAGCAGAAGCCGTTCCGCCGCTCGATCATGCGCACGTTCAACGCCACCATCACGCCTTCCCCGTCCGACACCACCGAAATCGGCAAGAAGATGCTCGCCGAGCACCCCGACTCCACGGGCTCGCTGGGAACCGCCATCTCGGAAGCGGTGGAACGCGCGATGAACGTCCCCCAGAACAAGGGCCGCTACCAGCTTGGAAGCGTGCTCAACCAGGTGGTGCTGCACCAGTCGATCATCGGGCTTGAAAGCTACGCCGCGTTCGAGGAATTGGGCGAGTACCCCGACATCGTCATCGGGTGCGCCGGCGGCGGGTCGAACCTGGGCGGCCTGATCGCGCCATTCATGCGCGAGAAGCTGAAGGGCAACAAGCCCGACACGCGCTTCATCGCCGTGGAGCCCGCAAGCTGCCCCAGCCTCACGCGCGGCAGGTACGCCTACGACTACGCCGACACCGGCCAAACCTGCCCGCTGGTGAAGATGTACACGCTGGGCAACGGCTTCCTCCCCTCGCCCGACCACGCCGGCGGCCTTCGCTACCACGGAATGAGCCCCATCGTGTCGAAGCTGAAGCACGACGGATACATGGAGGCCGTCGCGGTGAAGCAGACCGACGTGTTCGAGGCGGCCGAAGAGTTCGCACGCCTGGAGACCATCCTCCCGGCCCCCGAAAGCGCGCACGCCATCCTTGCGGCCATGAACGAGGCGAAGAAGTGCGCCGAGACCGGCGAGGCGAAGACCATCCTGTTCGGGCTCACCGGCACGGGATACTTCGACATGTTCGCCTACGACGCGCACCGCAACGGCGAGATGGTCGACCACGTGCCCTCCGACGAGGAACTGGAGCAGGGCTTCGCCACCATCCCCAGCATCCCCGGCATTCAGTAAGAGCACGCAAGGCGCGCCATTGGATATGCTCCGATGGCGCGCTATAGAGAAAGGCGACCGCACAAGCGGTCGCCTTTCGTCTGCGCAACGACGGAGTCGGGCCGCTTCTCCGCGCTAAACCACCGAGTCCATGGCGGCGTTCAGCACGTCGATGTTGATGGGCTTGGGGATGTGCTCGTTCATGCCGCAACTGAAGGAGCGCTTCCTGTCCTCGGGGAACGCGTCGGACGTCACAGCGATGATGGGGATGTTCGCAAGCCTGTCGTCCTTCAGCCGGCGGATGCGCGACGTCGCGTCGTAGCCGTTCAGCACGGGCATCTGGATGTCCATGAGCACCACGTCGAAGTCGCCCGGCGAGCTGGACGCGATGGCCTCCACCGCCTCCTTGCCGTTCACCACCGAGCTGACCTGGTGGCCGCAGTCCTCCAGCAGGCAGGTGATGATCTCGCGGTTCAGCGCGTTGTCTTCCGCCACCAGCACCTTGTAGCGGCCCCCATGCCTCTTCGGGGAACGATCGCCGACGTCGCACTTAGACGCCAGCTTCAGCGTGAGCACCACCTTTATTGTGGTGCCCTCCCCTTCCTTGCTGGACACTTCTATGCTGCCGGACAGCATGTCGACGATGTACTTGACTATGGTCAGCCCCAGGCCGGTCCCGATGACCCCGGTGTCCGTCGTGTTCCCGCTGCGCTCGAACGGCTCGAACATGTGCTCGATGAAGTCTGGCGACATGCCGATGCCCGAGTCGGACAGCAGGATCTTGACCTTGGCATGGCCAGTCGAGGCGTCGTCCACCTCTTCGACGAGCAGCCTTATCACGTCGCCCTCCGACGTGTACTTGAAGGCGTTGTCCATCAGCTGGGTGACGATCTGGTTGATGCAGTGGACGTCCGCGATTATCGGGGAATCGTCAGGGGTGTGGGCCTCTACGGCGAGGTCCTTGCCTTCTTCCACGGCGCGCTGCACGAACGCGGCCTTTATGTTCGAGACGATCTCGGGCAGGCTGCACTCCTCTTCGACCAGCTGCGAGCTTCCGGATTCCAGACGGCTGACCTCGAGCGTTTCGGCGACGACCTCAAGAAGCTGGTCGCTGGCCTCGACTATGTGCTGCGAGTACTCCCTTACCAGGTCGGCCTTCTTCGCGTGGCCGAAAATCATGTGCGAGTATCCGGCAATGGCGTTGAGCAGCGTGCGGATGTTGTGGCTCATGTTGTTGAGGAACGTCGTCTTGGCGACGTTCGCGACGTTAGCCTGCTGTAGCGCCTTGCGCAGCATGTCCTTGTGCTCGCGCTCGCGCTTGAAGGCCTCGGCGAGGTCCTTGTTCATGCATTCGAGCTGCTCCATGCGCTCGCGAAGCCGCTCGGTCGCGTCGTTGATGAACACGTAGAAGAAGTCGCCCGACTCGGTGGACACGTAATGGCCGTAGTCCTGTATCCAGCGCACCGACCCGTCGAGCGTGTTGATGCGGTACTCGACGTAGTCCATCTTGTGCTTGTCGTTGCGTATCTGGCGCGCGATGGATTCCTCTATGGAACCCAGATCGTCGGGGTGCACCATCCCCGGGAAGGTGAACCCGGTGAGACTTTTGAACTGGTCGAGCGTTTCGCATCCGAAGATGCGCAGGCACGCGTCGTTGGCGTATATCAGGCTCTCGTCGCCGTCGGCGTGGTAGATGAAGAACCCTCCAGGCATCTCGTCGAGAAGGCCCATCACGTTCACCTGCATCGAGTCGAATATCGAAAGCTCGTCGCTTATGTCCTTGCTGTCCATACGCCCACGCCTAACGTCCGCCCGATCCGCTGCACGCTTCATGCTTCATAAAATAAAAGCATAAGCATTGTATACCCTTAGTGGCCTGGCCGCGTGTGGAGGTTGGTCAACAAGAAGGGGGGCAGAATACGATACCTGCGCTTCTTCGCTCGTATGAAGTGATGAGCTTGAGGCCTAACCTTTAAGCCGGACGCCTCCCCTTGGCGAACGAGCCCATCTCGGAAAGCACGATTGCGCCCAGAATGAGCACCACCCCGAAAGACACCAGGGGCGTGATGGCCTCTCCAAACATCAAGAGTCCAGCTAGAACGGCGAACGGAAGCTCCGATGAGGTCAGAATCGCCACGAGACCCCCAGGGAGCTTCGAAGACGAAGCCGCAAGGCAGATGCATGGGACGACGGAGGATATGAGCCCCATAACTATGCCGCCCGGAATTATCGCGACCACGTCGCACTCGCCAAGATAGAACCCAGGGCATAACACGGAAGCCAAGACGACACCCCCGGCCATCATGAAGAAGGAGCGTGTCACCGGATGATGCTCTACCGCAACCTTTCCGTTGAGGAAGATGAACAAGCTGTAGCTTATGGCGCAGCAGGCGGCCACCAGCAGCCCGACCGGGTTCATAAGAAGACCACCGTTGTCGATCACTTCACCCGCCATCCCGCTGGCGAACAAGGTCCCGAACACGATGAGCACCGAGGAAAGCACGAGCCACTTCGTCGGCCGTTTGCGATCCACGATGGCCGCAATCACCACGACGATCCACACGTACTGGAACTGTATCGCCACAGCGGTTCCCACAGTAAGCATGCTTATCGCCGTGTAGTAGCAGTAGCCTGACAGGATCAGCAGGCATCCAACCCCCATGAGCTGCAAAATTTCCTTTGCCTTCATGTGCGGCCGAAACTTCGCAAGCACCAGGATTCCCAGCATGATGACCGCAGACCATGTTTGGGCCACCACTATCTGGCTGACCGTGAACCCTTGCTGCGCAACAAGGCGGCTTACTGCGCCTGCGACACCATACGAAGCGCCGGCGACGAAGGCGAGCAGCATGGCGATAATGCGGCCTGGCCTGGCTTGTGTTTTCTCGGCTTTCGAAATGCTCGCTGATGCAGTCATTCTCTATTCCCCTTGTCCTTGTACATGATGATGCCCGCATCGAAGCGGGCATCATCTATCTAGGGAGTGGATGTGTTGCTAAACGCCGGGCTCCACAGGCATCTCGGCGTTCACGTCGCCCTCGGGCGCAGGAAGGTTGTTCGGGTCGAAGCCGCTGATTGCGGCCGCCATCTTCATCGCTATGGGAAGCATGATGAGTTCGACGACGTAGCCGCTCACGAGCAGGAAGGGGAAGACCATCCACCATGCAGCGACGGTTCCGTCCCATCCAACCTGCTGGATGTTGTTGATCCAGGTGCAGATGAAGCTGATGCAGCCTATCATGACGACGGCGAGGATGAGCACGCTGATGAAATGGCGTCCCACGCGGTTCTTCACGTGCATGGCATCGGCAAGCTTCTGTCCCCACGCAAGCGCTGGAACGTGGTCGCCAACGAACTCGCCCACGCAGAAGCTCGTGACGAACGAGACGAAGAATCCTATGGGCGTCAATATCGGAAGCGCCTCGTTGCCGGGGATGTTCTGGACCGTCCACAGAACGTATATGGAAAGGATGGCGCACATGACGATGTTCATGACGCCGTTGACGATGCGACCGTAGCCGCCAGGACCTTTGAATGGATTCATGGAGAACACTCCTTCTTTAAAATGTCTCCAGGGTCTTTGACCCCGGGATCATGCTGTCGGCATGTTCGTTACCAGGCGATGTCATGCCGGCAGCCCCATCGGATATCGAAAGCTGGAAAGCCTTCTGACTTGCTGCACGCTACGCAGTCGGCTCGAACTGCCCAACGTCTCCAGAGATCGGATTGCGCTTGTTCGTCTTGACCAGGTCACCGTAAGTGGCGGGCTTGCGGTCCTTCAGCAGGTCCGAACCTGCCATGGAGGCCAGGCGCGCCTTGAATATCTCACCATGGACGTCCACGTCGGCAATGGCCATGCCTTCCTCGAACCCGGTGGTGGCGCAGATTTGCATCGGGTTCGGCCCGATGATGCGGCTATGGCCCATCTCGTACTGCCCGCTCACGCAAGAGTCGATGAAGAAGCACATGTTTTCGAGGGCCCGGGCGAAGCTGAACACGTTGCCGGCCTTGAAATCGTTGTCGTCCTCGCTGGGCTCGATGGAAGGCCATGCGGTCGGGCACAGCAGGATTTCCGCGCCTTTGAGAGCGAGGCTGCGCGCGACCTCGGGATATGCCTTGTCGAAGCAGATCATGAGGCCGACCTTGCCGAAGCGGGTCTCGAACACCGGATAGTCGCCGTCGCCCGGATACATCATGATCCGTTCGGTCAAAGGAAGATGCACCTTGCGGTACTTTCCCACGAATCCCTCGGGGCCGACCAGGACAAGCGAGTTGTAGATGATGTCGAAATCGTCGGGGTCCTGCTCGGTCATGCCCCAGGCAATGTAGATGTCCTTCTCCTTGGCAAGGTTGAGGAAATGCTGCGTGGAGGGGCCGTCGGGCACGATTTCAGCGACTTCGTGCTGGTAGAAGGCGTCGTTCGGGTTGAAGATGAACATGGGGTTCTCCGGAAGGCCTCCCAGCGCCAACTCGGGGAACAGGATGAAGTCGGCTCCCTGGGCTGCCGCTTCGTTCACGAAGCGGGTCATCTTCGCCTTGTTCGCCTCCTTGTCACGAACGAGGTCCATTGCGACGCTTGCAAGAACGGCCATATGTGGCCTCCTCTCTCTTTTGAGCGCATTTCTTTTTTGAGTGCACTCATATTCGGTAATGCAAGAGTATTCTCAATGTGAGGATTTCGTCAAGACATTTTTTGAAGTTTTTTCAAATTTTGAGCGCACTCACTTCAAATATTGCGTCTAGCTTGCTTTTCCTCGCGATTCGATTGAAAAGGATTTTTATTCGGCGATAATTGGGTCGTTGAATTGATTCGATCGGAGTCGATGATGGTCAAGATGAGCGCCGGCGAGAAGAAGAAGAAGCTGATCCTGGACACCTGCAAGAAGCTCTTCTACCGCAACGGCTACGAAAACACCACCTACGAAGACATCTGCAAGGCGGCGGACATCCCGCCCGGAACGATCACCTACCATTTCGGCAGCAAGCGCGAACTTGCTGCAATCATAGACGCCGAATACGAACGCGAGAACAAGACGTACATAGAGAAGATGTGCGGCGACCGCTACTCCAAGACCGAGTTGATGGTGATCGAGAACTACCACATGTGGAAACGCATCTACGAGGACGAGAACATACGCCGGTTCCTCCTTGACCTCTCGGCCGACAAGCTCCCGAACGCATCCTCCATCGACGCCATCCGCTATTTCTACCAATGCGTGATGGATGACCAGGGGATCGACATCGATGAAAAGGAGCTCGCTTTGATCGTCTCGACCCAGGTCGGAATGTCGGACGGCGTCTTGAACGCCATGGAGCATTCGGATTTCGATTACACGTACGAAGAGTCCGCCGAATTCGGGATCAGGTTCTTCATGCGCCAGCTCGGGATGGACGACGAGACCATAAAGAAACTCATCAAGCGCGGCAAGGAAATCTTCGACACACTGCCTATCGACAACCGCTATTACGTGGATTTCGCCTACGACGACAAGTACGTTCCGAAGCTCGACGCATAGCCTGAAGGATTGTTCGCTTCACGAGCCAAATCGTTGGCGCTCACTGTGAGGAATGAATAACGATCATTCGGTCAAGGTTGATTTGTTAATTGTATCTTGTATACTGAAGCAAGTTTCTGGGCTGGCCTTAAGGCCGTGGTCCACCCTAGGGCGGGGAAGTTATCCCCGCCATCTTTGTATTCAGGGGGCATGTTGTCGACACTAAGCGTCTTCATCGACGAAAGCGGAGATTTCGGAAAATACGAACGTCATTGCCCCTTTTATATCATGGCCATGGTTTTCCACGACCAATCACGCTCTATCGCTCGTGAAGTCAATGAGCTGAGAAGGCATGTGCGGGAAGCGGGATTTCGGGATGACCATGCTGTTCATACCGCTCCGTTGATTCGCCGAGAGGAAGAATACCGAGAGATGGATTGGGCTTCCCGCAGGAAGCTCTTCCGCAACATCTTCGACTTTGTGCGATTCTGCGATATCAGCTACAGAAGCTTCGTCTTCAAGAGAAGGGAGTGCTCCGAGCCGGATGACCTTATAGCAATTATGTCTCGGGAAATCAGCGCTTTCGTTAGAGGCAATCTCGCTTGGTTCCAGAGCTACGACCGGATAGTCGTCTACTACGACAATGGACAGAAAGAAATTTCCAGGCTCATAAACATCATTCTAAACACCATGCTGAGCGCTGAGGTTAAGGAAGCGCATCCAGCAGACTACTGTCTTCTGCAAGCAGCTGATCTCGTCTGCACTTTAGAACTCGCTCGCACGAAAGCGGCTGAAAAGAATTACGCTCTGAGCAACTCTGAACTAGCTTTTTTCTCTAGCGAACGCCTATTGAGGCGAAACTACCTCAAGCCGCTCGCAAAAAAGAGACTCTAGGCAACTGCTACGCGCTTCAATTTCGTCATACGTTTTCTCCCAGCATCTCCTGCAGACCGCTCTCGCCAGCGAATGCCGCATCCGACAACGCATGCATGACGTCGATGCCCTATGGCAGGTCACGGACGTTAAGAGCGGGGCGACATCCTCTCTTCGAACAGGTCCGACAGTTCTCCCCTGCTGCTGACGCCGCATTTCTGGTAGATGTGGTATATGTGCGTCTTTGCGGTATGCGAGGATATGCATAGAATGTCGCTTATGCGTTCCGTCGTGTTCGCGCGGAAGAGCAGCGGCAGCACCTCGGCTTCGCGCGGAGTCAGCCCGAACTCGTCGGCCATGGAAGCTGCGCGGGTTTCCCATGACGCCATTTCCTGCCCCGCAACGACCGTCGCATCGGCCTCGTCGCAGCCATTGTCCATTTCGCCTTCCACATGGTCGGTCCGATCGGCCTCCTCGTTAACGAAGGCGACGACGATGCAAAGCGCAACGAGCAGGACGAAGTGCAGAAGCGCCGCCGCGCTGGGCCCCTGAAAGCAGAACCTGACCGCAAGGCACGCCAACGCGCCGACGGCCATTCCCTTCACGTAGGACCGGAACCCCATAACCAAAGGATAGATGGGCGGTATCGCGTAGCTCTTGGCGAGAAAGCAATGCGTGTCGAACGCGAACGGCAGGAACACGGCAGAAGCGAAGAACGTCCATGGAAGAGCCGCGATTCCGGCCTCTCCCCCCAGATAGCCCCAAGGAAGAAGACCTACGATCAATAGTGGAAAGACGCATCTTTGCGCGCGGCCGAAAAGCATTTTTCCAGCGTTGCGCACCAAAAGCAGCATGGCCACGGCGCTTCCGGCAACGAAGCTGACGGCTGCCACCATCTGCGCCGGATTGTCGGAAAATGCTGCGAACGCAACGAGGTCCATGCATGCAATTCCGAAAGCCCCCCCATAGCAGACAAGGAACCACCCTGTCTTCCTGTTCAGGATCATCCGCTCGAACGCCTGCCTCGCAGGTACCTTTTCGGGATTGTCGATATCCAGGAGATACTTCGAATACGCAAGCGCCGCAGCCGTCCCCAGCGCAGAGAACGCCGCAAAGGCCACGATCGAGACGAGCGGACCCATCCAGATGCAAACGCACGAGGCAAACGTGCCGACCACCATCGAGGAGCAGACGCAAACGGCGAAGGACCCACGCGAGAACCCGCAGGCAAAGTCTAGCGACAGCAGGCCGGAGATCCCCAGCGCGAAAACCCCGACGAAGCAAGCGATGCACTGCATTGCAACGCCAGCGACGTCTTGGGGGATGAGAAATGCGCCGACGGAAAGCGCGCCCGAAGCGATGACCAGCGCAAGCAGCACGTAGAGCACCTTCGACCTGGCCTGATAGTCGCCAAGGCAATCGAGGCGAAGCGCCGAAACAAAGGCCGTCACCAGTCCGGCAAGGCCGCACACAAGCGCGCAGCCATCCGGAAAGGCGTGCCACTCTCCCCAAGGAAGCAGCCATCCGGTCCCGAACAGCAAAAGCTCAATGCCGAAAAAGACGGACGTGAGATGGATCGACGCGTACACGGCCAAAAGCAGGTCGGCGTTGTTCTCCGCCCTTACCTGTTCCGAGGAGTCCATGCAGGCAACATCGGAAGCCATCGTCCCCATGAGGCCTCTCCTTTCCAAGCCATGCCTGAGAGCCGCGCACGCGGCAACCAATGCGGGCCGTACAAAGCGGCAACAATCGCGCCCATCGATACGGACATGATACCCATCCTGAGCCAAAGGATGGGAAAAAGCAATGCCACGCAGGGGAAACTGCGTCGTCTCATACGTTTCTTCGCATACGTCGAACGCATGCGAGAGCCTCGTTTTTGGCAAAATAAGACACTTTCCCTGATTCGCGCAGTCGCGAGGTCTCGTAGTTTTGTACCGCCCTGGAAACGGGGACGGAATGGCCATCCGAGAACCCCATCGTTCAACCTATGGAAAGGGGGAGGAATGAAAGAGCTGACAAAGGCACGCGCTTCGGCATCGGCCGTCGGGTGCGCTCTCATCCTCACCACGGGCACAGGTCTCACCAATGTGCTCAACGCAATGATCCCCGACCTGATGTCGGGAATGGGCAACCCTCCCATGACTCTGTTCATGCTGGGTCCAAGCCTTGCCACTATATGCGCGTTCCTGGGGAGCTTGGTCGCCACCCAGCTTCTGGAGAAGCTGACCCCCAAATGGTCGCTTCTGCTGGGAAGCATCGTGGTCACCATAATGCTCGCCCTGTTCGCGATAAGCGACAGCGTGTACATCTGGATATTCGCAAACGCACTGAACGGCATCGTGCTGTCGTTCGGGGCGCATGCGGCCGCCTCCGCCGTAACGGCGAAGTTCTGGGGCAGCCGCACCCAATCCGTCTACGGAGTGATCTCGGGAGCGTATTCCCTGCTCGTCGCCGCAGAGGTCTTCCTGGTGGCGTTCCTGATGAGCATAGCCGACTACAGGACCGTCCTTTGGATCTTTGCGGGCCTGTCGCTCTTCGTTGGCGTGTTCTCCAACCTGGTTCTTATAGGGCGCGTGCCCAAGGCCCCGCTTCCCGACGCGCCCGCAAAGGAGGGAGCCGCGAAGAAGGCCGAGGACGAAGACATGGTGAAGTTGGGCGTCACCCTTAAGGAAGCCCTCAAAAGCCCCTCGTTCTATTTCTTCGCGATCGTCATGTTCATAGGCGCATGGGCCATGAGCGCCGTGAGCACCTTCTCCACCATCTTCTTCACCACCTACGGCGTGGAGGAGTCGGTTGCTGCGTCGTATTTCGGGATCCACACGCTGGTTGGCGCCATCCTTATGCTGTTCGCAGGGTTCATCACCCACAAGTTCGGCACGCGCGTGTCCGGAATCCTCGTGTTCGGCTTCTTCATCGTGGGCATCCTTTCGCTGTTCGTTTGGTCCACGGTAGGCGGGTTCCCGCTGGTGTTCGCGGGAATGGCGCTCACCTCGACCATTCTGATCGTCGCAATCCTCCCCTCGCTGTTCATCCCCGAGCTCTTCGGGATGAAGCATTACGCCAGCATCAACGCAGCCTGCATGGCGATCTACTTCCTGGGGCATGCCGTGGTCATGGTCGCTCTTTCCGGAATAGCGGAGGCCATGGGCATCGACAACGCGTTCCTGTTCACGGCCGCGCTGGCCGGCGTCGCGTTGGTCTGCGTGATCCTGGCCTACATCGGCCGTCCTATGAAGAAGATCATGAACGACGCGAAGGCACCCGCCGTCCCCGAAGCCGAAGTCGAATCCTTGGCCGAGGCTGCCACCGAGATCTAGGCCGGGCAAGGCGTTGCGCAGTCGACGAGAACCGTCGCAAGAGAGAGGAGGGCATATGGAACGCACGAGCAAGGCACACGCCATCGCGGCAGCCGTCGGATGCGCCTTGATACTGACCACGGGAACGGGAACGACGACCGTGCTTAACGCCATGATTCCCGACCTTCTCGAAGGAACGCATGCCACGCTTTCGGTGTTCATGATAGGGCCGACGCTGGCCACCATCGGAGCATTCCTCGGAAGCCTCGTGGCCACCAAGGCCATCGACAAGCTGACTCCCAAGTACTCCCTGCTCATAGGCAGCGTAACGGTCTCGCTCGTTCTAGCCATCATCGCCATGGCAACGAACGTATACCTCTGGATCGTTGCGAACGTCCTGAACGGAATAGTGCTGTCATTCGGGGCGCATGCGGCAGCCTCTGGCGTCGTGTCCCGTTTCTTCGGGAAGAAGACGCAGTCGGCATACGGGTTCGTGGCAGGCGGCTACTACGTGTTGACCGCGCTGGAAGTGTTCCTCGTGGCGTACTTCCTAAGCATCACGGACTACAGGACCACCATCTGGATCTTCTCCGGGCTGTCGCTTCTGGTGGGCGTCTTCGCCAACCTCGTGCTCATCGGCAAGGTTCCAAAGCTCCCCGAAGAAACGGACGACGCACCTGTTGAGGAGAAGATCCTTGTCGGGATCACGCTGAAGGAAGCGCTGCGCACTCCGTCGTTCTATCTGCTTTGCGCCGTCATATTCCTCGGGGCATGGGCATTGGACGGAACGAGCGCGTTCTCTACCGTGTTCTTCACCGCGCACGGCGTAAGCCCGGCCGACGCTGCGGCCTTCCTGGGCGTCCACACGATGTTCGGGGCGATCCTGATGATCGCGGCCGGCGTCATAACGAACAGGTTCGGATGCAGGACGACGGCGTTCCTCGTGTTCGCATGCTACGGAATCGGCATCGGGCTGCTGCTCACATGGGCCCAGACGGGAGCGCTTCCCCTGGTCTACGTAGGAATGGCGTTCACGTCCACGATCCTCATGGTGTCCATACTGTCGTCCTTGTTCATACCCGACCTGTTCGGACTCAAGGACTACGTGAGCATAAACGCCGCCGTCATGTCCGCATACTTCCTGGGCAATGCGACGGCAATGATCAGCCTCGGCGGAATCTCGGAAGCGCTCGGCGTGGACATGGCGTTCGTCGTGATCGTGGCGCTGGTCGTGGTGGCAACGATATGCATGCTCGCATCCTACGCATTGAGGCCCATGAAGAATGCAATGGCCTCGAGCGTTCCCTCCGACACTGATGCAAGATTGGAGAAAAAGCTATGACATTGAAGAAGACCCGCACCGTATGCGTGACATGCCACGCGCGCTGCGGATGTATCGTGACGTCGGAAGACGACAAGATCCTGAAGATAGAAGGCGACAAGGACAACCCGCGAAGCAAGGGCGTGTTCTGCGGGTGCGGCCTTTCGCAGAAGGAGATACACAACAACCCGAAAGACCGCATCCTGTACCCGATGAAGCGCAAGGACTGGGACCCGAAGGGCGAGCGGAACATACAGAACCGCGGCAAGAGCGAGTTCGAGCGCATCACCTGGGACGAAGCGCTGGACATCATCGTCGACGAATGCAACCGCATCAAGGAAGAATACGGTCCTGAGTCCATCATCACGGGACAGGGCACAGGCCGCACATGGAACCACTGGCATTGCCGCATCAACTCCACCCTCGGGCTTGAAGGATGGTCGCTTGCGCCCACTCACGTATGCCTCATGCCGCTAATGCTTCCCAATGCATTCACGCTTGGGATTTTCAGCGACTGCGACGGCGACCTGGCCAACGCCTCCACCATAGTGCATTGGGGAGCAAACCCCGCAACGCAGCGCTCTAAGACCAAGATGATCCTGGATCGCATAGAGTCGAGGCTGGCCAAGTACATCGTCATAGACGTTAGGTACAACGACATGGCGAAGAACGCAGACGTGTTCCTTCAGCCGCGTCCTGGCACTGATTCCGCAGTTGCGCTCGCACTCATGAACGTCATCATCGAGGAAGGCCTCTACGACGCCGAATGGATAGACAAGTGGACCTATGGATTCGAGCAGCTGGCTGAGCGCGTACGCCAATTCCCGCCAGAGCGCGTGGAGCAGATCAGCGGCGTTCCTGCCGAAGACATCCGCAAGGCGGCACGCATCATGGGCACGAACGGCCCCGTGTCCTTCCAAGCGATCCTTGGTCCGGGTTGTATGCACACGAACGCCATCCAGTCCGGTCGCGCCGTGTCGTGCCTGCAAGGGCTCTTGGGACACCTGGACGTGCCCGGAGGCGTGCCGATCAACGTCGCCTTCAGCGCCATGCTGGACGACCGCATCACGCTGTGGGACCCTGAAAAGCAGCCCGGACGTCCCGACCTCTTCACGTTCGGAGGCGAGGAGTACCCGCTATACAAGGTCTTCGGTCGCTCGAACGACCCCGCATCGGTTTTCGAGGCGGCAATCACCGGCGAGCCACGCCCAGTGAAGATGATGGTGTTCATCGCCAACGACCCCCTGCTGTGCTACGAGAACGCAAACCGCGTGCACGAAGCGCTGACGTCGCCCCTCGTCGACACCATAGTGTCCAAAGACTTCTACATGTCGCCGACCACGAAGCTGGCCGACCTAGTCCTTCCGACCGCGGACTGGTCGGAACGCGACACGATAGACGAGGAGCTGTTCGGCAACCTGATCATATCCACGGAACGCGCCGTCGAGCCTCCCGGCGAATGCTGGGACGACTGGAAGTTCTTCCTCGAGTGGGGCAAGCGCATGAACCCCGAGCAATGGCCATGGGAGAACGAGCGCGAGATGGTGCTGTGGCGCCTGAACGAGTTCTACGACATGAACCTGACCTGGGACGAATACGTGAAGGGCGCCTACTTCCCATTGGACGACGGCAGCGGCTCGGATGGCCCCGTGTACAAGAAGTACGAGAAGGGGATGATCCGCCCAGACGGACAGCCAGGGTTCAACACGCCGAGCGGAAGGATCGAGTTCTGGTGCGATTCGCTCGCAATGTTCGGGTACGACCCGCTTCCCGACTACACCGAGCCTGCCGAATCCCCCATCTCGCATCCGGAGCTGGCCGAGGAATACCCTTACATCCTCATGACGGGATACCGGCTGTATTCGTTCTTCCATTCCGCATGGACCAATATCGCGGCCCAGCGCGAGCCTTACCCCGACCCCTTCCTCATCATCCATCCCGACGACGCGAAGAAGCAGAACATCGTGGAAGGCGAATGGGTGACCGTGAAGTCTCCGCGAGGAGAGATGACGGCCAAGGCGCATGTCACGCACGAGATCCTCAAGGGCGTCATAGGCATACCTCGTCCGGGATGGCGCGACGCATGCGAAGAGCTCGGGCTTCCGGGGTATGGCTGGAACAAGGCCAATCCGAACGTCCTCGTGCCCTCGCGCCCGGCTGATCCAAGCTGGGGCGCCACTGCCATGAGGTCAAGCCTGTGCAAGATAGAGAAAGGGGTTGATCCCAATGAGTGATATCGGAGTGCTTCTCAACATCGACCGATGCCTGGGGTGCTTCACGTGCCAGACGGCATGCAGGGACACCAACGGATTCGACTACGACGAGCGATGGATGGAGGTGGTGAGGAGGGACCCTCGCCCCGTCGACGGAAAGCTTCGCCAATACCACCTGGTTGCGCCAAACCTCGACAAATGCGCCGAGTGCTATATGCGCGACAGCGAACCCAAGTGCGAAAGCCTATGCGTTGCCGGCGCACTGCACGTAGGGCCGGTCGAATCCCTCCTCCCGCTGAGGGAGCGGAGCAACGTCGTGCTTTACGCGCCGAAAGGCTAAGAAGCTATCCCCCTAGAAAGAAGGGCCGAAGGCTAACGCTTTCGGCCCTTTTTGTGTCACATGAAGTTTCCTGTAGCCGCCCTGACCTTCGACCAAAAACTCAACCAGCTTGGCAATACCGGTCATTTGGCAACAATAACATCGGTCATTTGGACGAAATAACATCGGCTATTTGGCCGACTTAACATCGGTCATTTGGCCGCACATAAGAGCCAGAATATTAACTTTACGCCTCTTCGCGCATGTGGGGGAACAGCAGCACGTCGCGGATGGACTCGCTGTCGGTGAGCAGCATGACCATGCGGTCGATGCCGAGAGCCAGAATCATAGCGCCGTGACGCAAAAAAGCCTCTTCCTTGGAAACGGAAGAGGCTTGCGAGAAAGAGCAGAAATCCAGTTACAGCTCGGGCGGGGTCTCTGCTGGAGCGTTCGCAGGGTTGAAGCCACTTACGCTAATAGCCATCTTCGTGATGACGCCCGACACGACAAGCACCTCAACGATTGAGACAACCACGCATGGCAGCCACAGAAGACTGAAGAAGTCCCATACCGCGCCAAAGCCACCTTCAGCGAAATTGTTTACGAAACCGGCCAGGAACAGGATGATGGTCCCCATGACTCCGCCTATAATCACCGCGTTTATGACATAGCGAGCCGCCCCGCTTTTGACCTTCAGAGCATCCGAGAGCTTCTGAGCCCACATTGCCGACGGGATAAGGTCGCCACCGGTGTATCCACAACAATAGGTCAAAGCGAATGTTGCCGCATAGCTGCCAGGCGAGAGAATCGCGATGCCCGTGAACGCCTCGAACACAAGCGGAATCGCAAATCCAAGAACAATGCATGCAGTCAGCACGTTGACAGCGAGGTTGAATCTACCGAAACCTGCAGGACCTTTGAACATTTCTCATCCCTCCTTAGGCGTTCTTCGAGAACGCGATGTCGCCGAGGTTCACATCTCCATTGGTCGTATCGGCCTCGAGCGACTTATCCGCATATCCGACAGACGCTATTTTGACCGTATATGCAGCAGCCTCCACTTGCTTGAAGATGAAGTCGCCGAATGCATCCGTCTTAGCGGATGCCACGACTCTCCCCGACGCGTCGACGAGAGTCACATCGGCGCCGATGACTACCTCGTCTGCATCGAAATCAACGACAGTTGCCCCCACGAAGCGCTTGGGGTAATTGAGGTAATAGACGTTTGACTTGGAATCGATCTTCGTGGCGCTCGCAAGCTCGCTTGCGTCCTTATCGGTATCGACCATGCGCAACGCCTCTGTCGGGCAAGCGTCCACACAGCGCGGAACATCCCAGCCGTTATCAAGCAGATGCGCGCATCCCGTGCAGCCCTGCGGAATGCCAAGCTCCTCGTTCCAGAACACGCCTTCGAACATATTGGCGATGTCGATGCGGCCCTTCGCTTTCTCGGGGTCGATGACGATCAAGCCGTCGTCGCGGTCCATGAGTGCCTCGGGCGCGAATTCGCGAATAGCCTCGGACTGGGCACCGATGTGAGGGATATAGCTGATGCGGGTGAGAGGAACCGTGCCGCGAACCTTCTCCTCAACCTTGCACCAGAACTGGCCGCTGTCAGGCTGGGTCTTCGCATAGGGAGACCAGTCGTTTCCGCAATGCTCGTCTTTGCAGACAATCTGGCAGTTGTGGCAGCCGTTGCATTTGTCTACATCAATCAGGAATGCTTTCATCCTCGTTCTCCTATCAATTAAGCAATACGCGCGCTTGCGATAAGGCCGCAATCAGGGTCATACGCACGGCCGAATTCCTCGGGATATTTCTCTGCCAATTCGCCGACATCTACCTTGCGAATGCCCACCAGGAAGCTGTTCGTGACCTCACCGGCGCAGTTTTTCGATGTGGTGGCAGCGGGCGCGATCATGTTGTTTGCGCCACCACGGTCAAGGCCGCCGGTTCCTGGAACGATGGTGTCAACACGTGCTCCATGATCCTGGTAAAGAGTTCCCGGCATGATTCTCTCGGTCACGATGATGCCGCCCAAAACGCGACCGCGCTCGTTGAAGAGCTCTGCAGTGTCTCCGTTCTTCAAGCCATGCTTGGCAGCATCCTTAGGATTAATCCATATAGGCTCGTACTTATATCCGTCTGGACCCTCTACCTTGCAAGTATCGATCTCGCGCAGCCAGATACAATCGTCATGCTGGGCATGAACGCGCCAGCGAGGGTGATTGGACATAAGAAGGTACGGATATCTCTCGGCGCGATCTGAGGTGATACGCTCATGATGAAGCGGAGACTCCTCGACCCAACGCGGAATTACGCCGCGCTCCTCATCATCTGGGAAGAACTGCTCAATCAACGTGGAGGCGATTTCTATCTTGCCCGTTGGCGTAGTGAGCGGGTTGCTCTCCGGATCGTTGTAGAACCCAATGAGGCCAGCCGGTTCGTCCTGCCATCCTTCTACCGTTGGCGACATCCAGATCTTCTTTTCCTTGAACTCCTCCCACGACATCTTGTCCAGGGGAATACCCGACATCTCGTATCCGCGCTTAAGCAGCTCCTCGGTCGAAAGACCCTCGGTCACCTTGTTGTGAAGTCCTGCATATATGCCGCCGAAACGCTCAAGGCTCTTCGCAACGTCGCAAACAATGTCATAATCGGACCTCGCATCGCAATACGGTTCGATGGCTGGCTCTTCCAGGTACATCATGTTGAACTGACCGGACTCTATGTCGTTGTTGAGATCGTATTCCTCGACTTTCGTTGTGACGGGAAGAATCAGGTCCGCAAAGCTGGTATCGTTTTCCATCCATTGATGCTGAACCACGTAGCATTCGACGGACTCCTGCCGAATGACGTCCTGGAATCGGAATCCACCGTTCCAGCAGGTTTGCCAACAAGGGCCTGTGGACCAAATCATGTGGATGCCGTGCTCGTCCTGATTGGGGTAATCGAACTGCTTGAACTGGTCGGCTACTCCGAACGTGCACATCGTATGCCCGTACCAATCAAAGTTCTCCCCTGCAATCGCATTGGGAATGAGCGTCTGCGGAACAAAATTCTTCCCGAGCATCTCCTCGTCCAAAAGACCACCCTTGAAGCATCCGAACGTGGACGGAATGACCTCCGACCGCGGATACGGATTGACCGTGGGGTCGTAGAACAGCGCCTTTTCCAGGAATTTGAACTGGTTGCGACCGGGCTTACCAACTGCCTGCATTGCAAGCAATGTGATCTCGAGGCGAGCCGGCTCGTGCGAGAACACCGAACGAATGTAGCCACCGCCATTGCCATGGCCAATGGACACATTGTTGGCCGCCCAATAGCGCGCGAGCGCTTTGATGGTGTAAGAAGGCACGCCGCACTTCTTTTCTGCCCATTTTGACGTCTTGGGCGTGTCGTCCTCTTTGCCAAGCACGTAATCCTTGAACTGATCAAAACCTATGGTGTGGGTTTCGACGTATTCCTTGTCATAGAGGTCTTCGGTTATCCACGTATAGGCGATGGCAAGCTGCATTGCCGCGTCGGTGTTTGGAAGAACCGGAATCCACTTGTCGGCATGAATTGCAGCCGAATAGTTCAGGTCTGGGCACACGAATATCTGCTTTATTCCGATTTCCGTGAACCAGTAGGCCGTGCGGCTGGAAAGCTGGCCACCCCAACCCCATGGAGTGGTTTCCAAGTCGCAGCCCCAGTGGAAGACCGCGTCGCTGTTTTCAGCCACATCCTTCAGAACGTTCGTTAGCTGGATTTGCTCACCCACCGGGTCGTTGCCCCAGATCACCTTGCCGCCCCAGTACCAGCCTTCCCAGCTGTCGGCGTTCCTGGCTTGCACGACGCATCCCGTTCCCAGGGTGTTGAACATGGCGGTTTGGCATCCATGCGTCCCCGTCGCGTTCTTAGTTTCGGCATGACCACCGCCCTGGGACAAGATCCCCGTAGAGCCGTAGGTGTCCTGAACTCGCTTTATCTCGTCAGCGACGAGGTCGATTGCCTCATCCCAACTGATGCGCTCGTACTTAGACTTGCCGCGATTCTGCGGATTGCGCTCGCCCTTCGGGTCCCAATCGACGCGCTTCAGAGGATAGGGAACCCTGTTCTTGGAGTAGATTCTGTTCTTATATGCAAGCGACAGTGGCGGGAGCAAAGACTTCATGCCCGGCTCGAACTTCGAACCACGGGCCTCGATCGTCCAGTAGTTCAGCTCGTCTTTCGTGTAGTACTCGTCATAATGCACGGGACGTATGCGGACGACCTTACCGTCTTTGACGTCCACGTTGGCAATGTTGGCCCCGTCGCCCACGCCGCAAAACCCCATGGATTTGAAGACGGTCTTGTCCTTGGTAAAACCCATTCTGGTCTCCTTTTCTCTGGTGAGAATCATTCAGTCCGAGCCATGCCTTGACCAGGCCCATAGGACCGTCATGCCTCAAAGGCACGCGAAAGCATGGAGCTGGAACATGAGACCGCGCGGTTTCATCGTTCTCGAGTGATTCGATTATACGAAGGGTATTGTTGCCCGATCAGTGCGTGTCGTGTTTCCGTATTGGAAACACGCTAATGCCTCATGGCTTCGAAGCTGTTCGATATGCATTCCACGAGGTCTATAATGTCGTCTCGCTCGTTTCTCTTCTTCCAGATCAGGCACAAAGCCGGATGACGCTCGAAATCCGCCAACGGGATGAAGGTCAACCCGTTGTTTATCGACTCTCCGATATGCCTTGGGGCAAACAAAGCTTCTGCACCCATCGACATAATGGGATGCAACGACCCGATATCGAATATGTCGGCAATGACCGTGACGGCGCTTCCATGCGCCTTTATGTATTTCGACAACACGCGTTCGTGATCTGGAAGATGGTCCGGATTTGGCCCATGAACGTAAAGGCCATCGAGGTCGCTTACAACCACGCTATCCTTTTGTGCCAAGGGATGATTGCTCGGCACGACGATTCCGTACTCGTCGGACAGCATGCTCACGCACGCATAGTCCTTATCGAGAAGCTCAGGGAAGGCCATCGTGACGCCTAGATCCAAGTCATCCCGAGCAACGCCTTGACGGATAGCATGCACTTCCATGGCGCGCAAAACGACATGGCAGTCATGCATCGTCCTGAACTCTTCACACGCATGGGATACTTGCTTCCCCACCGATTCAAAAAGATAGCCGACCCGTATCGCACGGGTGCAATTCGCAGCAATAGCACGGGCATGGCTAACTGCTTCATCGTATGATTTCAGAAGCAGACGGGCGCTATGCGCAAAATCGTTTCCGGCTTCGGTCAATGCAACTGCCTGGTTGCTGCGCGACAACAGCTTGACGTCCAACTCCGCCTCAATCGCCTGAATATGCTTAGACAAAGCGGAGCGCGAGATGAACATCTTGTCGGCTGCCGCCGAAAAGCTCAGCTCATCCGAAAGCACGACGAATTCTCTTATCAGCTCGATGTTCATCGACGATCCCCGGCCGCCTACGCTTCCTCCCGCATGTGAGGGAACAGCAGCACGTCGCGTATGGACTCGCTGTCGGTGA
>CABVEH010000003.1 GCA_902497215.1 uncultured Eggerthellaceae bacterium
GCGGCGCCCCTCGGACACGGGCCTTACGGGCGGCGTTGCCGCCACAGTCAACGGCACCGAGATCGAGGAAGACAAGGTCACCCGCGCTATCAACAACTTCCGCTTGAACAACAGCTACACCGAGGAAGACAAGTGGAAGGAATACCTCGAGAACCGCAAGTACACCGTTGAGAGCCTTCGCTACGAGATGCTGGGCTCGCTCATCGACCAGGAGCTTGTGAAGCAATGCGCCGAGCAGCTGGGCGTCAGCACCGACGACGAAGAGATCCAGTCCTACGTGGAGAAGATGTCCAGCCAGTACTCCAGTGAGGAGGCATGGCTGAAGGCCGTCGAAGACGCCGGCTGGCAGAACGGGGTAGACGGCTACAAGGAGGCGCTGCGCTTCAGCATCCTCGAGAAGAAGCTGCAGGACCAGTTCGACGCCGAGGTCGAGGCGTCGCTCGAGGACGAGGACACGCTGGTCGCCGAGCTGCAGGACAGCGCCGCCACCTACACCGGGGCCAAGCGCACGTCGCACATCCTGTTCGGCGAGAACGACCAGGAGCTGGCCAACGAGGTGCGCGAGAAGATCCTCAACGGCGAGGACGCCGTGGCCGAGTACTCCACCGACGACACCACCAAGGAAAACGGCGGCGACGTGGGCTGGGACAAGACCAACTCCTTCGTCACCGAATACACCGACGCCATCGGCACGCTGGAAAACGTCGGCGACATCAGCGAGGTGACCGAGTCCAAGTACGGCTACCACATCATCGAGCTCACCGACGTATGGACCGCGCCCGAGACCATCACCAGCTCCAGCGACATGCCCGAGGAGTTCGTCACCGAGATCAAGGCGAACACCATCGAGACGGACGGCAACACGAAGTACACCGACTGGCTGGACAGCATGCGTCCCGCCAACGACGTCGTGGTGAACCCCATGCCTGACAACGTTCCCTACAAGGTGGACATGAGCGACGTCTATTCCCAGGAGGAAGCAGACGAGATCACGCAGAAGGCGCTTGACGAGCTGATCAACGGCACTGCTGCCGAAGAGGCCGACACCGGTGCTGCCGAGGCAGCGGCCGGCGACGCCGATGCCGCTGCAGCTGCTGGCGACGATGCCGCTGCGGCTGCAGACGATGCGGCAGCTGCTGGCGCAGCCGAGGGCGCCTTGGCCGACGAGGCTGCAGCCGACGCGGCCAACCCGGCCGACTCGGCCGAAGGCACGCAATAACTTCATATGCCAAGCAGCGAATGTGCGCTATACTGTTCATTCGCTGCTTGATGTAGCATGCGGCCATTTGACGCGGAGAGGTGTCCGAGCTGGCCGAAGGAGCACGATTGGAAATCGTGTATGCCTCAAAAGGGTATCCGGGGTTCGAATCCCCGCCTCTCCGCCACTTTTTGATTGCATGGTCGTGCGCAAATCGGGCGGTTCATAGTCTTCGGAGGAGTGGCTGAGTGGTCGAAGGCGGCGGTCTCGAAAACCGTTATACCGGCGTTCCCGGTATCTAGGGTTCGAATCCCTACTCCTCCGCCATCTTGCCTCTGTGATGCCCCATCTTGACGTTCAAGCATTTCGAAGCCGCACGAAGGCGTGCTTCTCATGCTTTCACGCCAATCTGGGGCATCACAGAGGCAAGTGCTTTCCTGGTACGCCATCCTTGCATTCAAGGCCTCGCCTTTTTTCGCGAATCTAATTCGCATGCAGTTTTGGATGAATGAAGTTCGATGGGCGCGTTGCCCTCTTCTCGTGATGGTTGATTGCTATAGAAATCGGATACGATAAGCCGGATGATACATTCGAATCCCGAAAGCATAGACGAGGCAGCGAGGCTCCGGGCGATGAGCTTGCAGGAGCTCTGGGAGTTGTTTCCCATTTCCTTGGTGGCGTCAAAGCCGGAATGGGCACAGCGATACCAAAGCATGGAATTGCGCCTCAGGGAAATGCTGTTTGATGTCGACGACGTTCGCATCAGCCACATCGGAAGCACCGCCATTAAGGGCATCTGGGCCAAGGACGTCGTGGACATCTTGGTAGAGGTTGGGGCGGAACAGAGCCTGGATGCGCTGGCCGGAAGGCTTGAGCGCAATGGATTCATCCGCATGTCCGAAAGCCCGTCGCGCATATCTCTCAACTACGGCTATACGCTGGATGGGTTTGCGGAAGAAGTCTTCCATGTGCATCTTCGCCACTGCGGCGACAACGACGAGCTTTATTTCAGGGACTATCTGAACGAGCATCCTGACGTGGCGGAAGACTATCAGCGACTGAAGCTGTCTCTATGGCGCGAGCACGAACATGATCGCGATGCCTACACGGAAGGCAAGACGGAGTTCGCCCGCAAGTGGACCGAAGAAGCCAAGCGTGCCTACAAGGGCAGGTATTGAGCGAAGCCGCAATCTGGCACGCGACGCATTGCTTCCTCTTGACGAATAGGAAAAAAAGGAAAAAATAGGAAAAAAAGGAAAGCCATCCAACAATGCTGCCAAGGGGTTTAGATCATGGTTGTAGATTCAATTTTTTCTCCCTCGTTCGGCAATCGTCCAAACAAGTTGGTTGGGCGCGAGCCCGTTTTGTCGGAGCTCATGGATGGGTTGACCAGCGCTCCAGGAAGTCGTGAGCGCGCAGTTGTTTTGCTGGGCCAACGCGGCAGTGGGAAGACCGTGCTGCTATGGGAGCTGGCGGAACGCGCTTCCAACGCAGGGTTTGTCGTGGCCAGCCCGACAATCGCGTCGGAAGGGATGCTTGAGCGAATAGTCGAGAAGATTCAGGATGCCGGAGAAAGTGCTCTGCGCAAGCGCAAGACACATATCTCGGGCGCGACGCTAGGCGCCTTGGGATTTTCGGCCGGGTTGCAGTTTACGCGTGAGGTTCAGGAGTCCAAGAGCTTCCAGCATAAGCTCACACAGCTTGCGCGCCTTTTGACCCAACAGGACAAGGGAGTTCTTATCCTCGTCGACGAGCTTCAGGCGAACTCCCCCGAAATCCGACAGTTGGTGGTCGCATATCAGGAGCTGGTGGGGGAAGGTCTCAATGTTGCCATGGTCATGGCTGGGTTGCCTGGAGCTGTGTCGGCAACGCTTAACGACAAGGTTCTCACGTTTTTGAACAGGGCTAGAAAAGTCGAACTCGGGCCTCTTCCGTTTGCCGATGTGGATGCGTTCTATCGGGATTCCTTTGAACGTTTGGGCTTAGACGTCGCGGATGAGCTGAGGCGCAAGGCGTCCCATGCTGCAAACGGATCACCTTATCTGCTGCAGCTTATAGGACACAGCGTCGTCCTCTATGCCTCCGAAGACGGCATCGTGGACAATGCGACCATCGAGGTGGCGATCAAGACTGCGCAAGAGGATTACGAGAACGATGTTTGCAAAACGACGCTTTCTGCACTTTCGGAAAGAGACGTTGAATTTCTTAGCACAATGGTGTCGTTAGGCGTTCCTGCACGGATGTCCGAGTTGGCGAAGGCCATGGGGAGGAGCCCCGATTATGCGCAGAAATATCGACGCCGACTGATAGACGCAGGCATCATCGAGGCTTCAGAACGCGGCATGGTCTCCTTTGCTGTGCCGTTTCTGGGGGAGTATCTAATGAATTTGCAGTAATGGACGGTTGACCGCGTTTCGCTTTCAGCGCCTTATGTAAGAATTGCGACGACACCATCATGGAAATTGCCGAATACCTGGTTCCTCCTTGCCCCTGCATTACGTTTGGGAAGCGTTGCTGCCTAGTCGGCCCATGTGCGAGCTTCCCTCTGTATAATCCTCACGGTTCTGAATTGGCAAAGGTCAATCGAAACAGCAGGAGTGGGCAACCAAGTCGTACGGCAAAGGCATCGGCCGGAGAGAGAAGATGAACATCGACGAAGCGATAGACTTCAAGCAGTCGGGGCTTTCCGGGCACTACGCATCAAGGGGCAAGGTCGGCGAAACCGAGCCGCTTCTGGACGCCATAGCCGGAACCGTCGAGGAATGGGAAGAACTCGTCGCGTGTTATAAAGGCGCTCTCATGGAGATGACGACCCGCTTCGAAGTGCTGAACGAACAGTTCGCCTTGTGCTATGACCAGAATCCGATCGAGACGATAAAGGCGCGCCTGAAGAAACCCGACAGCATATACGAGAAGCTGAATAGGATGGGCGTGCCGCTGACGGTTTCCTCCATAGAGGAGAACATTGAAGACGTGGCCGGGATCCGCGTGATCTGTTCGTTCATGAGCGACATCTACCTCA
Organism: uncultured Eggerthellaceae bacterium; assembly: GCA_902497215.1. The sequence continues at coordinate 4,221 of CABVEH010000003.1, forward strand.
TCGCCGACTGTCTGCGAAGCCAGGACGACTTGAAGGTTGTGCAGGAGAAGGACTACATAAAAGATCCGAAGCCCAACGGCTACCGAAGTCTGCACATAATCGTCGAGGTGCCCATCTTCCTCAGGAAGGGCAAGAAGAGCGTGCGGGTCGAAATTCAGCTGCGCACGATCGCCATGGACTTCTGGGCAAGCCTCGAACACAAGATCCGCTATAAGAAGGACATCCCCGAGAGCGTCGTGAAAAAGCTTGGGATGGACCTGAAATCCACTGCCGAGCTGGCGAACTTGCTAGACGAGCGCATGCAGGAGGTAAGGAACGACATGCGCAAGTCCCTCGACTGATAGTAGTTGCCGTGCAGTGCGATGTGCCAGAAGTGAACGTCCCTGTCACGCTGGACGCGCTAGGCGCAGAGGCGGGCCATCAGCAGGGCGCTTCCAAAGCGCATCATGCCACCCGACTTCACGGCATGCTTGACGCGCTCTGCATCGCCCACTATGCTGCCGGCCAACATGTCGGCTCCATGCTCGAACAGCACGGGCGACATCACCACCGACGGTCCCACAAGCGTCACGTAGGCGTCCTTCGCCAGTTCGAGCAGGCGAGGAGCGGTCTTGTTCTCAAGAGTTACGCCGGTCTGGAACACGAAGTCGGCCTCGGGAATCACGTATTCGCATGCCGGGTCGGGTGTGTCAAGCTCGGTGCGGCAGTTGCGTTCCAGCACGGTGAGGTTCGCGTACTCGACGATGCGGTCGACATGGGGGAAGTGCCCGATAACGACGACGTTTGCATCGCCGCGCGCCTCTATGCGCGGACGCAGCAGCTCGAAGGCGTCCATCTTGTGAATGGTGCCGTCGGGGAGTTCCTGGCGTTCTTCGTATTCCACCCCCAAAGGCTCAAGCAGCTTCTGCTGGCCGTACCAGGCGTTGATCGCCGCGATGCCCAAAGTGGCCTCGTCGAAGGACCACGACTTGGACAGTTTGGCCATCTCGCGCAGCGGCAGCCCGCGGTAATCGCGGCCCTCGGAGCCCTTGGCTCCCCCTCTACAGGTGTACGAGACGCCGCAGCCGCTTTCCGCCTCGACATACGACCAGTTGACGCCCAGGCAGTAGTCCTTCACCAGCACGTCCGCGGGGATTCCTTCGATCAGTTCGTCGTACATTTCCCATGACATAAGCTTCAGCCTTTCGCCAAACCGTCCCTGTTGTTTTATCCTGATATACGGATAATAATCAAGATAGCACGATGCGGACGTTTGGGGAATGCGATGCTGTTTCTTTTGACGGGAGAATGCCAAATCGGCAAGACGCGCTGGCTCGAGGCGTTGGTGGGGCGCCTCGCCGAGGAAGGCGTGGAATCCTATGGCGTGATAGCGCCCGGCATCTGGGTGCCCTCGGATTCGGAAGGCGCAAACGATCAGGGGCTGGAAAAGCTAGGCATCGACAACGTGCTTCTGCCCGAGGGCGAAAGGATCCCGTTCGCCAAGCGCCGCGACCTGGCCATACGCGACGGCCTGTTCCAAGGGGACAGCCAAAGCGAGCAGCTGGCCTTGGGCTGGCACATCTTCGACGAAGCCATCGGCAGGGTGAACGCGCATTTCGATGCGCTTGCCGAACGGCCCGCAAGTGAGCGCGCGAAGGCGCCTTCGCTTTTGGTGGTGGACGAGCTGGGCCGGCTTGAGCTTATGCGGGGCATCGGCCTGACGAGTGCGGTTAGGATGCTCGACGAGGGACCGTCCGAGGAATTCCCCCACGCGGTCGTCGTGGTGCGCGAAGCGTTGCTGCAGCTGGCGGAGGAGCGGCTCGCCCCCGCATGGCCCGAGATGAAGGCCATAGGCCCAAGCCGCGAAGCAGAGGAAGAGGTGCTCGCCGCTTTCAGCCGCCGATAACCCCGGCGGAATTTCACTGTAATTATGCTCGATTGTGGTATATACTTCTCGAAGATTATTCTTGTAAAAGAATAGACAGTAGGGAAACGCATGGAAGCAACCGAGCGCTGCTTGGAAAAATCCCATTCGAGCAGGCGTGCCGACCTCATAATCCTTGTGCTCGCGGTGCTGGCCGTTGTCATTGCGGCTGCGTCGCTTCTTCTCGGACGCTATCCTATTGACCCGGCGCAGGCCGTTGCCATGATCGTCGACTGCTTCGTTCCGCTGGATCCCACCTGGACAGACCAGCAGCAGACGCTTTTCTTCAACGTGCGGCTTCCGCGCATACTGCTCGCACTCATGGTGGGATGCTGCCTTTCCGTTGCCGGTGCGGCGTACCAGGGAACCTTCCAGAATCCGCTCGTCTCTCCGGACATCCTGGGAGCCAGCCAGGGCGCGGCCTTTGGCGCGGCCGTCGCCATCCTGGCCGGATTCACGGGCGCTATGGTTTCCGCGTCCGCGTTCTGCTTCGCGCTGTTCACCGTGTTCCTGGTGCTGCTCATAAGCGCCCGGGCCAAGGGCAACCACATGATGGTGGTGGTGCTGGCGGGCGTGATGGTCAGCTCGCTGTTCCAGGCCGGCGTCTCCTACGCGAAGCTGGTAGCCGACCCCACCGACGAGCTGGCCGACATCACCTACTGGCTTATGGGCAGCCTGACCGGCGCGAAGATGAACCAGGTTGTCACCGTGTTCCCCATACTGCTGGTGGGCTGCGCGGTGCTGTTCGCCCTTCGGTGGCGCATCAACATACTGACCATGGGCGACGACGAGGCGTCTACCATGGGAGTGAACGCCCGCCTGGTGCGCATAATCGTCATCGTTGCCGCCACGTTCATCACTGCGGCTTGCGTTTCCGTCACAGGAATGATCGGCTGGGTGGGCCTGGTCATCCCGCATCTGTGCCGGATGCTGGTTGGCGCCGACTACCGCAAGCTGATTCCGGCCTCCATGCTGATGGGCGCGGGCTTCCTGCTGCTGGTGGACGACATCGCGCGCCTTGCCACCACGGCCGAGATCCCCATCGGCATCCTCACCGCGTTCGTCGGCGCGCCCTTCTTCCTCTACCTCATCACCAGGAGGAAGAAGCTATGAGCATAAAGGTGGAAAACCTCTGCTTCTCGTACGGCAGCCGCGAGGTCCTTCACGGGCTGGAATTCGAGATCCCCGACGGCTGCCTGGTGAACGTGCTGGGTCCAAACGGCGTGGGGAAGTCGACGCTGTTCCGCTGCATCCTGGGCCTGAACCAGAACTACTCCGGCCATGTGCTTGTGAACGGCAAGGACGTAAAGAAGCTGTCGATCCGCGAGCGCGCACGCGAGGTGTCGTACATCCCTCAGTCCCATGCGCCGGTTTACGACTACGAGGTGCTCGACGTGGTGCTCATGGCCACTGGCAGCGACCTGAAGATGCTTTCGAACCCGGGCTGCGCCCAGCGCCGCCGGGCCTACGAAGCCCTTGAGCGCATCGGCATAGAGCGCTTCGCACACAGGCGTTACACGCAGATATCCGGAGGCGAGCAGCAGTTGGTGCTCATCGCGCGGGCCTTGGCCCAGAACGCGAAGACCATCGTCATGGACGAACCCACCAGCGCACTGGACTACGGCAACACCGTGCGCGTGCTCTCGTGCGTGCGGCAGCTGGCCCGCGAAGGGCTTTCCATAGTGCAGTCCACGCATAACCCCGACCATGCGTTCCTGTATTCCGACAAGACGCTGGTGCTGCGGGACGGCAGGGTGGACGCTTACGGCGACCCTCGCGACGTGATCACGTCCGAGCTGATCAGCGGGCTGTACGACGTGGAGGTGGAAGTCAGCTCCCTTTATGGTGACAGGGTGCGCGTGTGCGTGCCTAAGCACGAAATATAGTAGGAAGGCCTTGTCGCGGGTCGGTTGGAGGCCAGGGACCGGACAGGCCGCGCAGAGAAAGGGATTCGGTTTATGCGCATGACAAAGGGAAGAATAGCGAAAGGGGTAGTCGCCGCAGCATGCTGCGCGACGCTCGCCTTCGGGGCCATCGGCCTTGTTGGATGCGCGGGCAGCACGAGCGCTTCCAGCAGCCAGTCGTCAAGCTCGCAGCAGGCGCAGTCGGACACCAGGACGTTCACCGACTCGCTGGGCCGCGAGGTCGAGCTGCCTAAGGACATCACGAGGATCTGCCCCTCGGGTCACACCGCACAGCAAGTGCTGCTGACCATGGCCCCCGACCTCATGGTGGGCCTTTCGCAGAACCTCAACGACGACCAGCTGAAGATCTTCGGCGACAAGTTCAAGGACTACCCGGTGTTCGGCGCGGTGCTGGGCGCCAAGGACGACTTGAACCGCGAGGCCGTCGCCGCGGCCGACCCGCAGGTCATAATAGACACAGGCGAGGTCAAGAAGGACACCCAGGAAAGCCTGGACGCGCTGCAGGAGCAGCTTGGCATCCCCGTGGTGTTCGTGGAGGCCTACCTTGACGACTACGGCGCAGCCTACAAGACGCTCGGCGAGCTTCTGAACATGGAGGACCGCGGCAACGAGCTTTCCGAATACTGCGACAAGATATACAAGACCACCGAGGACGCCATGGCCAAGATTCCCGAGGCCGACCGCGTGAACATGGCCTACCTGCTTGGCGAGAACGGCCTGAACGCCATCGCCAAGACCTCCGTGCAGGCGCAGGTGGTCGACATGGTCGCCAACAACGTGGTGGTCGTGGAAGACGCGTCCGGCAAGGGCAGCGGCAATGAGATCAGCCTTGAGCAGATCGCCATGTGGAACCCCGAGCTGATCATCTTCCAGCAGGGCAGCATCTACGACACCGTCGGGTCCGATCCGGCGTGGGCCGGCATCGCGGCCATAGCCAGCGGGAACTACTACCAGGTGCCCAACAACCCCTGGTGCTGGATGAACAACCCGCCAACCGTCAACCAGCTGATGGGCATGCAGTGGCTTCCGCGCCTGCTTTACCCCGATGCATTCGACGACAGCATCCAGGACGTGACGAAGGCGTACTATAGCATCATGTACGGCTACAACCTGACTGATGCCGAGCTGAACGATCTGCTGGAAGGCGCGCTTCCCAAGGCTGCCTAAAGAAATCCTTTCCTGGGCCGACGCCCTGGCTGCGACCGTCGTTCAGGCGGCTGGCCAGGGCGTTGGATTCATCGGGCGCGGTTTCGGCATCGCCCGCACGAGGACGAAGAGGTGGCGCAATGCCGTGCCGCCATGTTGAAAGGAACGGACATGAGGGACCATTCGCACCATATAGAACTCTCCAGGGAGGAAGCCGTAGAAGGCATGCTCGAGGCGCTTCCCGAATGGTTCGCGACGCCGCGCATCGAGCAGGTTTCGCTGGAGGCGGCGGTAGGGCGCGTACTGGCCGAGGACGTCGTCGCGAAGACGGACGTGCCCAACGTGCTCACCTGCTGCCTTGACTCCATTGCAGTGCACTGGGACGACTTCTCCGACCTTCCCGAGGGCGACCTTCCCGACACGTCCGGATGGACGCGCGGGGTCGACTGGGAGTTCGCCAACACGGGAATCGCCATGCCTGAGGGCTTCGACACCGCCGTGGTGGTCGAGCATGTCACGGTGTCCGACGACTCGCAGTCGGTGGTCGTGAACTCGGCGCCTTCCGAACGCTTCGCGGGAACGCGTGCGGCGGGGTCGCAGATGAAGGCCGGCGACCTGGTGGTTGCGCAGGGTTGCGTCGTCACGCCCGACGTTGCCGCGAGAATCGCTTCCGCCGGCCATTCTGTGGCAACGGTTGTCGCGCGGCCGCATGTCGCGTTCGTCCCCACTGGCAACGAGCTGATCCCTCCCAACGTGCCCTTCTCCGACAGCCACCCCGAACGCTTTGCCGCAGCGGGGCGCGTGTACGAGTCGAACAGTGCCGTGGTTCGCGGCAAGGTGGAACGTTGGGGCGGCGTGTTCGTGCCGTTCGACATCGTTCCCGACGACCGCGACGCCATAAGGCTAGCGATTGAGAAGGCGTGCGAGGTGGCCGACATAGTGGTTCTTAACGCCGGGTCGTCGAAAGGCTCCGACGATTGGTGCGTGGAAGTCATCGAGGAAATGGGCACCATGGTGTGCCATCAGACGAACCACGGTCCGGGCCATCACAGCTCGTACGCGCTGATCGACGGGGTGCCCATCGTCGGCATTTCCGGCCCGTCGGGCGGTGCGTCGTTCACGCTCGACTTCTACCTGCTGCCGCTGATGAAGCAGTTCTTCGGGCTTGACCCGGCGCCCGTGCGCATACCTGCAAGGCTGGGCGCAGCCATTGGTGCGGGGCCCATGCACAAGCTGGCCAAGGAGAACCCCGGCAAGCTTCCGGGCGAGCAGAGGCCGCCCGAGGCGACCGATCCGGGATCGAGCTTCTATGCCGTGAAGTTCATGACGTTGGAAGCCGCGGACGATGGCACCTTGCGTGCGACTCCCGTGCCAGGCAAGGCGGGGTCCGCCAAGACCCAGCATGCGAACGCGTACTACATGATGCCGGCAGGAGCGGGCGACGTTCCTCCGCAGCCAGGCGACGTGATCTTCGTGGAGCTGCGCAACCAGGGGCTTTAGCAGGGGCCTGCGGGATCAAGGAAAGGGTCAGGTTTGAAGCCTTGCCCGTCTATCTGTTCCTGCGGAACTCGTCGAACATGTCGATGAGGTCCATCTTCGTGTGCACGCCAAGCTTCTGATAGATGTTATATATGTGCGTCTTGGTGGTTCCCGTGGCGATGAAAAGCTGCTCGGATATATAGGCGGTCGTCTTCCCGCGCAACAGCATCGGAAGCACTTCCATTTCGCGCTTCGACATGTTTCGGCTTCTTCCGAACTCCTCGATCAGTGCATCCTCGATGTCGTAGGCTTCCCGAAGAATCTCCGCGTCGCGTCTCTTGGCGTTCTTCTCGTATTCTTCCATTATCAGCCTTTCGTCGGTTGCGGCCCTCACGGCAAATACCTCCTTTTCCGTAAAGACGAGCGTGGAGGCTACGATGATTGCCGGTATGTCGATCAGGGCGGTGAATATGATCGGAGGAAGCATGTCGGCTATGGCTGCCGACACGATGCCCAGCACCCATCCGACGAACATCCCGCAAGACATCCCCAGCCTTGCGATTCCAAGCACTCGGATGGTGTTCAGCCCCCGTATCTTCACGGCGTTGCAGAAGTCGTTCAGGGCCATGATCTCGAAAAGTAGGTATCCTGCCATGATCAGGAAGCTGGATGCGATCATGAAGGGCGGTTGCGAGACCAGAAGCGAGGCGAGCCCCAAACCGAATATCAGCGGAACTACGCGATACGCCTTGTAGGTTGCATCCACGTTGCGCCCATAAACGAACATGGCGGCAAGGAAGAATCCGATAACCAGGGCGCAAGGTGCTTCTACCGCAGGCCCCATGACGTCGACCTTTATCCCGTTGCAGAATAGCACCGACGTTATAAGGCTGAATATCATCGCATAGATTCCGAGGGCTACGGTCAGCTTTCCCATGTAGGGGAACGTGCTCGTAGTCTCTTCTATGGGCTCGACGTCTTCGGCGACGTCGGATGTTTCGTCTTCGCCGGGTCCGGCTTCTTCGCCTCCAACCATGTAGTGCTGGTAGGACAGGTAGAAGGATATTCCGGAAAGAACAGGCAGCAGGATGGCGAAAAGCTGCGCCATTTGGAACTCGAGCGCTGCTATTCCCAGGCATAGTATGGACCCAGCGGCATACGACAGCGCTATGTAGACGGCAATCTCGCCGACCTTCTTGTTTCCGAAGAAGCATAGCCACAGCATGAACATGGAGGCGTCGGCGCATGCCATTAGGGCGAGCGACGGAAGCTCGAATCCAGGCATGCTTGAAGTGGCAAGGACGGATGCGCCCGCGCCTGCGATCATCGATATGACGAGCAACATCCGGCTGGTGGCCTTAGTGCTCATTTTGGCCGACACGAACATGATGACGACAATGAATGCGATTCTGAGCGCAAGCTCTGCCGCCTCCAGCGGAAGCCCGAGGACCAGTTGATGCCCCATCAAAAGGGATGGGCTGACGCATACGAGGAAGAGCCACGCCCAGTAGAACCCGAACCCGAGAAGTCTTATCGGAAGAAGATTCCCGCGCATCAGCTGCACCTCCTCGAACAACTAAACCCTCGAAATCCCAGGCTAAAGCATAGTTCATAGACGCCATCCGCCTGAATAAACCATAAGTCGTATATCCGGAATCTGCCCTGCGGTTGGTTATGTCGTCCCCGCGTATGCAGCTAGCCTCCTCTTCAGCGGTGCCCTATGGCACCTTTGCCGAAAAGAGAGGAGAAGACGCCGATGGGAGTCGACAAACCGATCGACACGAGAGGAAGGACCGTTTTCCGTGGCGTGGCATGGTCTGCATTCGCCTGCAGCGCGAATACCGCTTGTGTCGACGTGAAGGACGACAAGATACTGCGCATACGTCCTTTGCACTATGACGACGTGTCTACGAAGGAAGAACGGAAGCCGTGGAGGATAGAGGCGCGCGGCAAGGTCTTCGAGCCCGGCGAGAAGACGATGCTCCCACCGCTTTCGATCAGCTACAAGAAGCGCGTGGACTCGCCCAATCGCATACTTCATCCGATGAAGCGCGTCGACTGGGATCCGCATGGCGAGCGCAATACGCAGAACCGCGGCAAGTCCAAGTATGTGCGCATAAGCTGGGACGAGGCCGCGCAGATCGTGGCTGACGAAATAAAGCGCATCCATGACACGTACGGGCCTTTGGCCATACTGTGCCAGGCGGATGGCCACGGAGAGACGAAGGTCGTTCATGCCCCGCACGGCGCGCAAGCCATGATGTTGGACCTGGTGGGAGGCTATACGCTGCAGGCGCGACAGCCCGATTCGTGGGAAGGCTGGTACTGGGGCGGCAAGCACATCTGGGGCATGGACCCGGTAGGCATGCAGGTCAACCAGCAGAACCTCTACAAGGACATTTGCGAGCATGGCGACGCGGTGCTTTATTGGGGATGCGACCTCGAGACGACGCCGTGGGGCTGGGGAGGCGAGCAGCCCAGCCGCATGGCGTACTTTCTGGAGGAGATTGGCATAAGGTCGTTCTTCATCTCGCCCGACCTGAACTATACGGGCGCTGCGCACAAGGGCAAATGGATCCCCGTGCTTCCCAACACCGACGCTGCCTTGCAGCTGGCGATAGCCTACGTATGGATCACCGAAGGGACTTACTACAAGAGTTACGTGGACACTCACACCATAGGGTTCGACTGGTTCGAACGCTACGTTCTTGGAGGCGAGGACGGCGTTCCCAAGAGCCCCAAGTGGGCGGAAGGGAAGTGTGGCGTCCCAAGCTACACGATAAAGGCGCTTGCCCGCTACTGGGCAAAGCATGCCGTGTCAATCGCGCACGCCGACGGAGGCGGGATGATCCGTTCGCCCTTCTCGGCAGAACCGGCGCGCCTTGAGGTTGTGCTGCTTGCCATGCAGGGCTTAGGGCGTCATGGGACGGGCCAGCTTCACCTGATAGAGTTCGGCCAGTTCGGGTTCAAGGAATGGAACCCGATGCCGCGTTCCGAGAAGTATTTCGAGGTGCCCGGCGCCTATCACGGATGGATGGAGACGATAGGGCACCAGGCGTTCGTGCCGAAGACTCTGATTCCCAAGGCGCTTACGTTGCCTGAGGGAGAGAAGCTCCACTGGCACGGCCACGTGGTGTGCACGGCCCCTCGCATGGACCAGTTCATCCCGTTCGAGTTCCCTATCGACGGCGCGCCGATGATCCATATGATCTGGTCGGATTCGCCCAGCTGGACTACGTGCTGGAATGGTGGGAATTCCATGCAGGACGCGCTTCGCAACGAGCGCGTAGAGACGATAGTCATGCAGCATCCGTGGTTCGAGAACGACGCCATCTTCGCCGACGTCATCCTGCCCGTGAACACGATGTTCGAGGTCAAGGACATCGCCGTGGACAACTGGACCGGCCAGTACAACATGATGTACATCATGGACGACTGCATCGAGCCGCGCGGCGAGTCGAAGTCCGACTACGAGTGCGCGATTGCGGTGGCTGCCAAGCTAGAGCGGTTCGGAGGCGTGTACGAAAACCTGGTCGAGAGGTACACGCAAGGCTGGGACACCGACGAGTGGATCCGCGCCGGCTTCGAAAGCGCCGAGTGCGGCGAGCTTATGGACTACGAGGAGTTCAAGGCCAAGAAGATGTGCCTGGCTCCTACGGCCGATGGCTGGGAAGACGACCCCGTGGCGCTGACTGCCTTCTACGAAGACCCTGCCGCGCAACCGCTGTCGACCCCGACGCACAAGATAGAGATCTACGCCACCGACCTGGCCGACTTCTTTCCCGACGACGAAACGCGGCCCATCGTTCCCCACTGGATCGAAGAGTCCGAGGAGCTGAAGGAGCGTCTCAGCTGCGACAGGGCGATTGACTATCCGTTCCTCATGGTGACCAACCATCCGCGCTGGCGCGTTCATTCCGAACATGACGACATCAGCTGGCTGCGCGAGATCCGCACCTGCAAGGTGAAGGGACCCGACGGATACATGTACGAGCCGGTGTGGCTTAACCCCGTCGATGCGGGCAAGTTGGGCGTGAAAGACGGAGACGTCGTGCGCATATACAACGAGCGCGGAAGCGTCCTGGGAGGCGTGTACGTCAACGAGCGCATCATGCCCGGAGCCGTCTATCAGGACCATGGCGCACGAGTCGATCCCATAGTCGCGGGTCGCGGAGGCCTGGACCGTGGAGGGGCCAACAACCTCATCTGCCCCGAGGCGTGCGCGTCGAAGAACACTTCGGCCGAGGCCACGAACGGGTTCCTGGTGAACGTCGAGAAGGTGGACGTCGAGAAGCTGGCCCGTGAGTATCCCGAGCAGTTCGGTCGCGAATACGAACCCGATTCGGGCCTTCTGGTCTCGGCATGGATGGAATAGAGGGGAGCAACTGCATGAAAGTATTCGTTTTCGACCTGGACAAGTGCAACGGCTGCCACAACTGCCAGATTGCCTGCAAGGACGAGCATGTTGGGAACGACTGGAGCCCTTACGCGGCGCCTCAGCCTGATACGGGTCAGTTCTGGTGCAAGGTTGACGAAGAGGTTTGCGGCAAGGTTCCGCACGTCAGGGTCAACTACTTGCCCAGGATGTGCAACCACTGCGACGACGCGCCTTGCATGGAGGCCTTTCCCGAGGCGGTCTATCGCCGCGGCGACGGGATTGTCGTGATCGACCCGGAAAAGGCGCGCGACAAGCAAGGCCTCGTCGATTCGTGTCCGTATGGTGCCGTCTTCTGGAACAAGGAGCTGGGGCTGGCGCAGAAATGCACGGGTTGTGCGCACCTCTTGGACGACGGATGGGCCGAACCCAGGTGTGTCGATTCGTGCTGCACCGGAGCCCTTCGATTCGGAGACGAGGAGGACTTCGCCGACGAGATAGCCGCCGCCGAGGTGTTGCATCCCGAGTTCGGCACGTCGCCCCGTGTCTACTACCTGAACAAGCCGAAGAGGTTCATTGCTGCGACGGTCGTCGACCTAGAAGCTGACGAAGTCGTCGAAGGCGCCTTGGCCAAACTTACCACAGTCGATGGAGAGGAGGTGGTCGCTTCTACGGCAAGCGACGAGTTCGGTGACGTCTGGTTCGAGGGCCTAGAGCCAGGCAAGTACCGGATGTGGATAGAGAAGGAGGGCTATCTGAGCAGATACGAGGATTTCGACCTTACGGAGAAGGATGGCGCACAGCCCGAGATGCGCTTCTGCAAGATTCCCGTCATTGCATGACGGGCCAACAAGAGGAGGACAAGAGATGGAAGATAAAGCCAAGGCGCCGGTCGAGAAGGCCGGCAAGCCTAAGAAGGAGCGCGGCTACGGCATGAACCAGGTGCCGCGCGCCGGGGAGCTCGGAGCGTTTGGCCTTCAGCATGCGCTGATCATCCTGTTCCAGACGCTTCCTGCGCCGCTGCTGATCTCCGCAGGAGTCGGGCTCGATGCGGCCCAGACGGCGCTTCTGGTGGCGTCGGCGCTGTTCGTCAGTGGCATCTGCACGTTCATACAAAGCTTCGGACTAGGGCCGATTGGTGCGAAGATTCCCATGGTCATGGTCGGAAGCTTCGTCTTCATAGCGCCGGGCCTTCTGATCATCCCGCAGGCTGGGTTCGGCGGCTACATGGGAGCGTGCATAGTCGCCGCCATAGTGTGCGGCATCATATTCGTTCTGTTCTCGGGATGGTTGCGGGTGATCTTCCCGCCTTTCATTTCGGGCGCGGTGCTGCTTGTGCTGGGCACTGGCCTGATCGGCAACGCTCTTAACAACTGCGCGGGCGGCGCAGGCGTCGAGAACTACGGCGACCCCATCTTCCTGGCGTTGGCGGGAGTGACTTTCCTTATAACGCTGGTGTTGGCTGTGTTCGGCAAGGGCTTCGTGCAAGGGGCGGCCCCGCTCATCGGCATGTGCGTCGGGTTCGTCATCAGCATTTGCATGGGCATGGTTGATTTCACCCCCGTCGAAGAGGCCGCATGGATAGGTATTCCGACCCCGCTCAATTGGGGCATTTCGTTCCCGATCGACGCCTGCCTCGTTATGACGCTGGTCGCCGTGTGCGGAATCGTTGAGATCCTTGGAACCACTTCGGCGACTGTCGACGTTGCAGCAAATCGCCTGGCGACGCCCGAGGAAACCAAGAAGACCGTTCTGACGCAGGCCGTCACCAGCGTTTTTGCCGGCCTGTTCAACGCCGTCCCCACCATATCGGGGTCTGCGAACATCGGCCTTATGGGCATCACCAAGGTGTTCTCGCGCTATGCCGTGGCGACCGCTGGCGTGATCGTGCTCGTGATGGGTCTTTGTCCGAAGTTCTCTGCCATTTTCTCCGTCATTCCCAATCCGGTGTTTGGCGGCGCCGTGCTTATGATGTTCGGAACCATCCTGGTCAACGGCATGAAAATCATCATGCAAAGCGAACAGACGGGTCGCACTCAGACGATCCTTGCGGTGGCTCTGGCGGTTGGAATCGGCTTCAACTCGTTCCCTGATGCTTTGGCGCAGTTCCCGTTCTGGGTCTCCACCATGCTCTGCGGTGTCCCCGGCACGGCGTTCGTGGCTGTGATTCTCAACGTCCTGCTTCCTGGCCGAAACCTGAAGAAGCAGCCTATCGAGGAGAAGGAAGCTTCGTCGAACGGCGACCTCTCCGAATCGCACAAGTCCGAAGAGAACCTGATGGGCGTCGAGGTGGACGTGAGCGACCTTGAGGCTCCAAAGCCTGGCGAAGAGGTCTCGCCGATCGACTTCGAGGCCGAGAAGATTCCTGCAAACGAACGGAAGTGACCCAGGTCGCTTTCGAATCTAAGGGGTTGTCATGAAAGCTGAAGGGTATGGAATAAACGACAAGCCTCCGGTCAGGGAATTGATCCCGTTCGGAATCCAGCACTCTCTTCTGATAGCCTTCCAGGCCTTGCCGTACCCGCTTCTGGTTGCGGCAGGGCTCGGGTTCGACCCGGCGCAGACCGCAATCCTGGTCGCTTGCGCCTTCTTCGTCGCCGGCATCGCGACCATTCTGCAGACCATAGGGGTCGGCCCCGTGGGAGGCAAGGTTCCGATCGCCATGACGGTAAGCGTGGTGTTCGTCTCGCCAGCGCTTCTGATAGCTCCGCAGGTGGGCTATGCGGGTTACGTTGGCGCCTGCCTGGTTGGCAGCTTGATTTGCGGGCTGGTGTTCTTCTTGTTCGCAGACAAGTTGCGGGTGATATTCCCTCCGTTCGTCTCCGGATCCGTCGTATTCGTGCTGGGCACCACGCTGATCGGAGTCGCTTTGGGCTATTGCGCTGGCGGAAGCGGAAGCGAAGACTTCGGAAGCCCGACCAACTTGATGCTGGCGGCGATAACGTTGGTGTCGGTGCTCTTGCTGAACGTTTTTGGCAAAGGGTTCCTGCACGGGGCTGCGCCGCTGATCGGGTTGGTGATAGGGACCGTGGTTGCGGTATGTATGGGCCTGGTCGACTTCACCCCAGTGGCCGAAGCCGCCTGGTTCGGATTCCCGCAGCCGCTGTACTGGGGCATCGAGTTCCCGATAGACGCTTGCATAACCATAGGCTTCCTTGCCATCGTAGGCGTTGCCGAGCTGCTTGGCGACGTGTCGGCCACGACGAAGATCGCCGCCGACCGCATGCCTACGCGTCGTGAGACGCGAGGCGTGATCTTCACCCAGGCCATCACCAGCGGTTTCGCCGGACTGTTCAACTGCGGCCCGACGATTTCTGCAAGTGCCGACGTGGGCCTGTTGGGCTTCACCAAGGTGTGCAGTCGTTACGTGGTTGCCCTTGCCGGCGGCATCATGATCCTGGCGGCCCTTTGCCCGAAGGTCGCCGCACTGTGCTCGGTGATTCCGACCGCGGTGTTTGGCGGCGCGGTGCTTCTGATGTTCGGCGTCATACTGGTGAACGGCATCAAGATCATCATGGAGTCGAAGCCCGACGACCGGGTGGTCACAATCGTGGCGGTGTCCATCGCGGTCGGCGTGGGCTTCAATGCGTTCCCCGAAGCCTTGGCGCAGTTTCCGTTCTGGGTTTCCATGTTCTTGTGCGGACTTCCCGGAACTGCTTTCGTTGGCGTCATATTGAACCTGATCCTTCCTGGGCGCGACAAGTCGGCCAAATGGGAAGATGACGTGGAGGAAGCGGAAGTGGAGCTCATCAAGAAGGAAGACGAGCTTTTGGTGGAATAGACCGATTGAGCTTTGCTTTGTTCTGAGCGCCGCCGA
>CABVEH010000004.1 GCA_902497215.1 uncultured Eggerthellaceae bacterium
TCGCGGAAATCGTCTTCTGCGAGGCATGGTTCCCAGGCGAGCTCGACCAAGGCGGCTTGGCCCGAGCGAACGTCGGGTTGTTCGCGCTCGGCTTCTTCATGGCTTCGCTTTGCCTTGCCCTGACGTGCGTGTTCAAGAACCCCAGCCTGGGGCTGGGGGTCGGCGCTGCGGCTTGCGTGCTGTTCTTCCTCATGCAGCTTGCTGGCACCGTAGGGGAGGGCTTGGCTTGGGTGGCCGACCTGTCGCCCTGCACGCTTTTCGACGCCTATGGCCTTGCCGCGGGCGATGCGGGAGCCTTTGCGGGCATAGCTTTGGTCGGCGGCGTCGCCATCGCCCTGAACGCGCTGGCCGCCGCCGTGTTCGTGCGTCGTGACTTCAGCCTTTAGGCTTCGGATCGGACGGGTTCCTTCGCAAGGAACTCAGGCTTGTACGCCCAACTGCGCAGGATTTCCGTCCACTGGCGGTATGCGTTCAAGAAGGCGTCGAGGTCTATAGGGTCGCGGCTCGAGAGACGCTGGTGCAGGTACCCGTCGCCTAGCATGATGAGCATGTCGAGCATTTCGCGCGGATTCACATCGTCGCGGAAGCGGCCGAAGTCGACGTTCTTGAAGAAGCGGTCGAACATGGCGTCAACCTGGCGGTTCGTCCAATCGGCCATCGTGTCGCGTATATCGCGGTGGTCGGCGTAGAAGGCCCTGACCGAGAACTCGAAGGCCCAGGGCCATTTGCTCAAGGTGGCGATCTTCTGTTCGCCGGCGTAGAGCAATAGGTCGAAGAAGTCGTCGATGGCGTAGAAGTCGTCGTCGACGACCCACTCGACCACGCGGTCCATCAGGTAGTCGATCGTGTGCACGTAGAGCGACTTCTTGTTGCGGAAGTAGAAGAACAGTAGCCCTTTGGACATCTTTGCGCGACGTGCGATCTCTTCGGTGGAGGCGCTCTTGTAGTCGTTGCGGCCGAACCCTTCCACCGAGGCTCGCATTATGGCCTCCTGGCGATTGGGAGGCAGCGCGTCGAAGTCGCCGTGACGGTTTGGTTTCTGCTGCATGAAGGAGCCTCTCCCGCGCTCAAGGCGCTGACCAGTCAGTCAATTCAAGGCAAGTCTATCCCATTGACCAGAATGATGAAGGGGGCAACGAGCAGCGGGGCCTGAATGCGCGAACGCCGTCGCAAGGACGGCGTTCGATGCCCGGCATGATGCCCTGAGCGTTTTGGTGGATGCTGAAGGGGATAATTTGGGAATGGAGCGGGCGACGGGAATCGAACCCGCGTTAGAAGCTTGGGAAGCTCCTGTTCTACCATTGAACTACGCCCGCAGCGGTTAACCATTATAGCGTTACCTTTCCAGGTTCCGCACGGCAACCTGCGTCCGCTTCTGCTATTTCTCGATGGGGCGGCTCGGGTCCGAGATCCAGTCTACCCAGCTTCCCTCGTAGCAAAGCTGGCCCGTGTAGCCCTTGGACTCCAGAAGCGTGCAGGCCTCGTTCGCAAGGCCTCCGTTGTAGCAGTACACGACGAACTCGTCGTCGGGCGCGAACCCCGCCTCGGCGACGCGCTCGGCGAACACCTCCGCCGTGTCGCCGTCTGCGCCCATGGCCTCCATGAGGCGCACCGAAACGGCGCCGGGGATCCTGCTTTCCTCGTACATTTCCAACGGCCTGACGTCAAGAAGAGGCATCGTGCCCAGGTGATCGAGAACGAATGCTGCGTCGACGGTTTCGTAAGACATCGGTTCCTCCTTTTCTCGGTTGACCTCATGGGATTATATGAAGGACCTGCGAGGAAGGGCGCCGTATGCCTTACCTGTCATCAGACCATTGACTTGTTTATGGTTCCGTTGAAAAAGGCGGCCAACGGATACGGTTTCTCTGCGGGCCTCGGGAAGGAAAAGCCCCTAATCTGATGTTTAGTAGGCTTAGCTAATCTTATCATTTTTGCATCATTATGTAGCAAAACTAAACAACACAATACAAAATGAAGTATAATGAAGGCGTGTTTAAAGGAGGTTATTATGGCGAAGACTCAGTTTGCAACACGGGTGGAAGACGAACAGGCCATGATGTTCAAAAGCATAACGACGAGGCTCGGCACCACCCCTGCGGATGCGCTTCGCATGTTTGTGAGTGCGTTCAACGAAGCCGGTGGCTTTCCTTTCGACGTGCGCGTTGCGCGCACACCAAAGGTGGAGGCTTTCGATAGCGAAGCGGATGCCACGAGGTTTGCAAGCGATCTTGCCTTGGAGACCGCCCGATGAAGCGTGGGGAGGTCTGGACGCTTCAGGATACTAGCTACGCAAGCAAAGCACGTCCGGTTGTGATTGTCCAAAGCGACGATCTTGTAGCTTTCGATTCCGTCATCTTGTGTCTTTTCACTACGTTCGAGTCTGAAAACATTCCAACGCGGGTTTGCGTCGAGCCAACTGATGACAACGGCCTGGAAAAGACAAGCTATGTAATGACGGACAAGATAGTCACAGTGGACCGAAAGCTGCTTGGTTTCAGGATTGGCGAGCTTAACGAAGCGACCATGGATTCTGTTTCGAAGCAACTCGCAGTGGTTCTTGAGATACCTCAAAATGCTGATTGCGCGTCAAGGTAAGCGTCAGAAGAATGGCTCTTTTGGCGCATATGCCATTGGAGCACGATTCCATCGAACGCCGCGCTAGACAACGAGCCCGACACTTGTCGGAACCGGAAGGAGCAGCCATGCGTGTGCTCGTCGCGCCCATGATGGCCATGGCCGAAAGCGCGGGCCCCTCCGGCCGCGCCCGCGTCCTGGCCGGCGCCATGGCGGCGAAGGGATGGCAGGCGGCGCTTTGCGTGCCCGAAGGCGCTTCCGCTGACGCGCTTGCCGGAGTGCAGGCGATCCCCGTCCGCGTCCCGGTGCCCATGGGGCTTCCGCGCGCCATTGGAAGGAGGATGTTCCCTCTGGCCCAGCGGCTCGGGCTTAACCGGCGCGTGCCCATGGCGTGCTTCGACGACGTCTTGCGGCTTACCGGCAACGTGGACGGCCGCTACCTTGAGGCGGCTGTGCGGCAGCTGCGCGAGGTCATCCACCGGGAAAGGTTCGATGCCGTCTACTCGGAGTTCAACATCGCCGCGATTATTGCAGCGATGGCGGAAAAGGTTCCCGTGTTCGGAACAACGAGCTACCCGACGCAGCCGTCCTTCGCGAGCAACCCTGCCGCCGTTGCGGGAGTGAACCGCGTGCTGCGCTCGCTTTCGATGGGCCCGGTGCGCTCGCCGGAGGACGTGCTGCTCATGCCACGGGTGCGCTTCGTGCCATCATGCCGCGCGATGGAGCCCTTCGCGGAGGATGCCAAAGTGGTGTTCACAGGCCCGTTCGCGGGGATGCCGCCGGAGCCGTCAAGTGCGGCAGACATGCCGGAGGCTTCCCGGAATGTGGTCGTTGCCTACCTTGGCAACGGCACCGTCACGCCTCGTCGAGCCGTTGCGGTGCTTGCGGAGGCGCTGCAGGGAAGCGGCCTCGAATTGCACGTCGCCGGGCTTCCCGAGGGCTTTGCGGAGGGCGTGCGAACCGCGCCGCACCCCGACTTCGCCGAGCTGCTGCCACGTGCCGTCGCGTTCGTTAACCATGGCGGCCAGAACTCGGTAATGGACGGCATAGCATTCGGGGCGCCGCAGCTCATCTGCCCGGGAAGGGTATTCGAGCGACGTTTCAACGCCGAAGCGGCCGCTCGCAACGGCGTGGGCGTCGTGCTGGAGCATGAACACTTCGATGCAGAAAAAGTACGCAAGGCCATCGGGCGTCTCGTCGATGGCCAAGAAGCGTTCCAGAAAGCGGCCTGCGTACTGCGTAGCGAATTTGCCGGCCTCGGCGGCACGGACACGGTTCTTAACACTATGGAATCCGTCCTTGCAGGATGACACAGGGATGTCTTGATGGCGTTATTCCCGCCCTGAGCCCCCTACTGTCGATGCTGCTGCTTGTAGGCTGCGAGGTTGTCGTTCAGCTCTTTTATCTGCCTCTTGTACATGCGGCCGAATGCGAGGCTCAGGATGCCCAAAATCACCAGGTAGGTCACCGTGAAGCTGATCCACGCGGCGGGGTATTCCGCGGGGAACCAGGAGAAGAGCGCCGCGATCCCGGCAAGCACGGGGTAGAAGCACAGCCCGAAGAGCGCCGCGCGGGCGGGGTAGGCCACCCTCTTGATGACCGCGGGCGTGAAGAACACGAGCTGCAAGGCGCTGGAGGCGACGCTGGCGGCCAGAAGTCCCCATCCCATCGCCATGCCCGGCGCAAGGCCGTCGCTTCCGAAGATCGTGCCCGCGGCAAGGAAGAAGAACATGGCTACGGCGAACACGACGCACGTGTTCACGAAGAAGTTCCTCGCGTACTTCCCGGCGGTTTTCTTTTCGGTGTCGATTATCTGCGTGGCCATTTCAGGCCTCCCTTCCGATGCCCAGCACGGTTTTGAGCTGCTTCGCATACCTTCTGGAAACCACTATCTCCTCGCCGTTGTCCATCGTCGCCAGCAGCCGGGCGCCCACGTAGGGGCGCAGCGAGCGGATGCGGCAGATGTTGGCGAGGCAGTTCTTCGCGATGCGGACGAAGCTCGCGCCTTCAAGGCGGTCTTCCAGTTCGTGGAGTCGCAGGCTGAGCTCAAGCACGGCGTCTTGCGTGTAGGCGAACGTTCTGCCGTCGACGCATTCGATGTAGAGGAGGGCGCCCGCCGGCACCGAGACCGTCCCGCCGTCACTCTTGCCGGCGACGCGCAGGTCGTGCATCTGCAGGCTCGACACGATGGAGGCGATGCGCTCGTCCGCCTTGCGGCAGCGTATCAGCACCTCGGTCTCGCGCAGCGCTGCATTCTCTTCGATGTCGATCTTCATGGGGTCCTCCCTTCGAGTGCAGATTATAGGGAGGATGCGCGGTGGGGTCGGGCGCGTCCGACCAAGATGCATCCGGCGCCTACCAAGATGCATTCGGCTGACTGCCTAGCGCAGCGTGCGCAGGTGGTCCTTCAGCTCGTCCGGCACGCGAAGGCTCTCGATGGCCTTCTGGATGGCCTTCCTGCGGGTCCATTCGTCCAGAAGCGCCGCGCCGCCTTTCTGCTCGAAGTAGGGAAGTGCGGCGTCTTCCTGCCTCACCAGCGCCTCGGCGAAGTACCACGCGCGCATCATGTCCACGTAGTAGACGTCCGAATCGCTTGCGGGGGCGTCGGCCGTCGACGGAATGCGCGTCGCAGCGACGAGCGCAAGGAAATCGGGCTGAAAAAGGTCGTCCAGGTACAGCTGCATCAGCACCCCGATTCCGAAGCGAATCGTGTAGCAATGGCGTGACGCCATCCATTCGCGCGCCTTCTGCAGCGTCCGCTCGGGCTGGCAGCCAAGCACCTTCACGGACAGCTGGTCGCAGGTGGCCCAGTTGTCCACGAACGGCAGGAACCGGTCCAGCTCATCGACCGCCGCGTCGTAGTCGCGCTCGAGCCCTATCGCGAAGGCGTGCACCTGGTTCTCGTCGAACAGCCTGTGCGGAAGGGCCCGCAGGAAGTCGCGCGCGTCGTCCCGCTTGCGAAGCTGCTTCGCGATCTTGCGCAGGGCAGGCGTCCTGACCCCGGCGAACGTCTCGGGACCCACCGTGGGCATGAGCTTCGATTGGAAGTCCCGGTACCCCTCGTCTACGTTCTCGGCGATGGACCTGTCGACGAACTCCAGCGCAGGCTCTTCGCCGAAGCCCGGAAGCTCCGTCGCCAACGCATCCTTAAGCGAACCGTTGGCGGCCATCCCGAGCACGCGTTCCTTCTCGCTTCGCGACAGGCGCTTGAAGCGGGCCTCGGCGCTCATGGCGCGTTCCTTGGAGTAGAACCTGGCCTTGGCCAGAAGCCTCACCGGCAGGCGAGCCTTCGTGTACTTTGCCCCCTTGCCTGCCTGGTGGGTGGCCACGCGCCTGTCTACGTCCGTGGCATAGCCTGCGTAAAGGCTTTCGTCCGCGCACTCCAAAACGTACATGTAGTGCTCGAACTGCGGCATGGGCGCGGCCTCCTTGACGGTTTGGGCTGAGGCCTCCATCTTAACCCAGCGGCTGGCCTCAACCGTACAGGGCCGCCTTCAGGGCAGCGTAGTCCTCTGCGATCACGTAGATCCCGCAACCGGAGGGCCCGCATGTGAAGCTGGCTTCGCCGCCTTCCCCGACGGGCACCAAATGCGAAGGGTCGGTCACGTCCACGAACGTCCTTCCCGCAAGCGTGGGCTCTACGATATCTTTCTGTTTCCAGTCCGCGCCGCTCCACACGACGAACACGGGATGCTCCCCGCGCACCAGCCACGCCATCTTCTGGTGGTCCGTGTCGTTCATGTCCACCAGCTCGTCCCCCAGCAGGTTCGCGCGAACCCACACCATCTCGCGCAGGAATGGCACCGGCTGCTTTCCGTCGTGCGGGATTCCCCAAAGGTCGCCGTAGAAGACGAAGGGCGCCTGCGCGTCGCGGAGCAGGATGGACGCATAGGCGCGGGTCTTGAAGTCGTCGCCCACCCAGCTTTCCAGGGCCTGCCCCGGCTGGGTGTCGTGGTTGTCCACGAATGCGCAGGAATAATCGGGCTCCCACGACGTGATGGTCCCGTCGAAGAGCTGGTGCATGTCGTAGTCGGTCGGCTGTTGCGACGCCTGCTGCAGCTTGAAGTGCAGAGGCACGTCGAACAGCCTCATGCAGCGCCCGCTGCCCTCTATGTAGTCGGCCAGGTCTTGGCTGTTGCCGCTCCAGAACTCGCCGACGGCGAAGAGGGGGTGGTTGCCCACCTCGGACATCTTCTTCAGCCATGGGCCGAAGAAGGTGGAGTCGATGCTCTTCACAGCATCGATGCGGAACCCGTCGAGCCCGGCCTTCTGCGTGTACCACAGCCCCCACTTGGTCAGATGCTCCACGACTTCGGGCTTGTCGAAGTCCACGTCGTCTCCCATTATGAAGTCGAAGTTGCCGGACTCCTTGCTCACGTTCTCGTTCCAATGCTTGCCCGAGAACGACAGGATGTCGTTGCTTCCCGTGCGCTCGTCGCGATCGGTTCCGGTGAAGTCGTCGGCGCTCCATTCGAAGTCGTCGTAAGCCCCGGCCCTTCCCGGGAAGGTGAACTTCGTCCACACGTCGGCTTCGTGTTCGCCGCTCGTGCTCTGCAGGCGGTTGCCTGGGTCGCACGTGGTGGCGTTGACGGTCTCCGTCCCATCCGCCCCCATTCTGTGGTTGAGGACGATGTCTCCGATGACCTTGAGGCCGTTGTCGTGCAGCTTCTGGATGGCGTCCAGGTACTGCTCCACTGTTCCGTACTTCGTGGGAACAGTGCCCTTCTGGTCGAATTCGCCCAGGTCGAACATGTCGTACACTCCGTAGCCGACGTCGTCGGCGCCGGCCTGCCCCTTGTATGCAGGCGGAAGCCAGACGTGTGTGAACCCGAGGCGAGCGAGGTCTTCTGCCTGTTCGCATACGGTGTCCCAGAAGCTTCCGTCGTTTGGAAGGTACCATTCGAAGTCCTGCAGGAACGTTTCCTTCATGGCGCCCCTTTCCTCGCTGGGTTGCGAGAGTCGTGCCGACAGGCCCCGTTTGGCCGAACCGGCATGCCCGCGCACAACAGGATACGGGCGCTGCCAAGCAAAGGCGTCCGCTATGGCGTTTGTAACTTTGACGAAAAGACACCGTAGAGGCTGTGACAGGGGACGCTACTCTAAAGCGAGCGTCTCCCGTTCATTCTGCGGCAAAGGCGGACGTCCCCGGTCGTGCTCCGGAAGCCTTTCGGCAAGGATTCGCCTTGGTGTCAGTGCGGGGAGCCTGTGCGTCGCCGCCCATCCGTGGGCTTATCATGCGCTCTTGGAAAGGCAATCGCGCAGGGAAGGAGCCCTCATGGAAATCCATGTGCTCTCGGCTTACCAGACCACGGCCGAGGAGTTCTTCGACAAGATAATCGGCTGGAAGACCGACCTGGTGCTGGACATCCGCCTTCGCAACACCAACCAGCTGGCCGGGTTCACCAAGCAGGAGGACCTGGAGTACTTCACGCACGTTATCGCGCACGCCGACTACGTCCACGACGTGGAGTACTCGCCGTCGAAGACGCTGCTGGACGACTATCTCGACCACGGGCTTCCCTACGAGGAGTACTTCGCTCGCTACGCCAAGGAAATGGAAGAGCGCAAGGCCATCCCCGCCTTCTTCCAGAAGTACGGGAAGTACCGCTCGGTCGCCATCGTGGGCACGGCCACCGACAAGCGTCGCTCGCACGCCGAGGAACTTCAGCATCTGCTGGAGGCCGCCGAAGCGAAGCGCTGACGTGCCTTCGGGGCCGCCAGTCGAGCACCCTTTTCTAGTCACCTTCAATAGACGCAGCAATGCAATTGCTCGCACGATATTGGTCAGTGTGAGCATTTGCATTATGTTGCAGAATCCCTCGGAGTTGGTTATAACGACGATACAATTTCTATTGAAAAAAAGTGACATAAGTGTCAGGTTTTTTCAACAAATCACCATCATGAGCATATACGACTTCCTGACCAACCCTGATTCGCTTCTTTTGTAAGCCCATGGTCATCCCTCTTGCCTGAGCAGGAAATATGTCAGGTTCCGCTGCCGTGGATCGTTTTATTGGTAGAAGCCTTGCAAGGCCTAACCGCAGGCCACGATCCATTGGAGAGGAAATGTCAGTAGAATGTGCCATAGGGAACACTTCCTGGCCGGCGGCTTCCGCCCCGAGCCAGTCGAGGCGAAGGCCTGATGCGATGACCAAAGCAGATTCGGCCGAATACGTCGAAAGGTATTCGGACCTCATTCTCAGGCTGAGCTTCACCTATCTTGGCAGCAGCTCCGATGCGGAGGACATCGTCCAGGACGTCCTCATCAAGCTGATGCTCAACGCGCCCCCGTTCTCGAGCCCCGAGCACGAGAAGGCATGGGTCATACGTACCACGGCGAACCGCTGCAAGGACGTCTTGAAGGGCGCCCACCGAAAGCGCAGCGTGCGCTTCGACGAGACGACGCCGCATCCGACGGCGCCGAGCGCCGAAGATGTGTTCATGTCGCGTCAGAGCGGAGTGCTCGACGCCGTAAACCAGCTTCCTGAAGACCAGCGGGTCGCAGTCTTCCTGCACTACTACGAGGACATGAGCATCGCGCAGATCGCATCCATAGAGAACAAGTCCGTCGCGGCCGTCACGAAGCGCCTCTCCCGTGCGCGGGAGGCTCTGAGGAAGGCCATCGAGAGGAGCCATCATGACGTCATGGAATAGCAGTTGCAGGAACGAAGGCGCATCCGAGGCCGCAGGCGCAGGGTTCGACGGCGTGCTGGCCGCCGCCCTCAAAGGCGAGCTGGACGCGATAGGGTTCGACGCCTCCGCGAAGGAGCGGATGGAGCAGAACATCAACCGGGCGGTCGCCGCCCAGCAGGTTCGCGAGGGCGTCGCGACCCCGCACAGGGTGCGGACCGGGAAGAGCAGGGCACCCTTCCGCTTCGCGGCGGCGGTAGCGGCGGTGGTCGCGCTGTTCGGGATGGGTACGTTCGCCTACGCGTCCGGCGCATTGGTGAGCGTCTCGGACGCCGTGGCGGGGATCTTCGGGAACGGCCCGGCTCCCACGGAGGTCATCGACAAGGTCGGGCACCCCATCGGCGCCGCCCAGAGCATAAACGGCGTGACGGTGTCAGCCGACGCGGTCATCGCTGACAAGCAGAACTACGCCATCGTCTACTCGATCAGGAAGGACGACGGAACGGCCTTCGAAGGGCTCGAAGCGAACGAGTACGGGTACCTCAACGTCTTGAACGAGGGGCAGTTCACGGACATCGCGGGCCTGTACAGCCCCTTCGACGGCACCGGGCAGGGCGCTTACGGCGGAAGCTACTTCTACGACGCCGACCCGGCGGACAACGCCATCCAGATGGTAGAGCAGATGTCGGTGCAGAGCGGCGACCGCACACTCATGGGCCGCACCGCGCATGCGCAGTTCGGGAACTTCCGCGTGACGGGCGATTCATATGAGAACGCGCCTGTCATGGCGGCGGGCGATTGGAACCTCAGCTTCGTCATCGAATGCGAGGACACATCCATCGAGGTCGGCACGGACGGGGCATTCGGCACGCCTTCGGGTGAAGCGCTCATGACGGGACTGACGCTGTCCCCGATAGCCGTCACGGTGGAATACGCCTACGGCGAAGGAGAAGTGGACCCCGATGCAGTAGGCGACGAAGTCACCGAAGCGCACGTGGCGGGGGACGTGACGATCCTGATGGACGACGGCAGCACGGTCGTGGTCAAGAACAACGGCGGGATGGCAATGCAGTGGGACGACGACGGATCGCTGACGTGCAGCCAGAGCCTCTTCCTACCGCAGATCGTCGACGTCGCGCACGTTTCAAGCATCACCGTCGGCGGGACCGAGTTTCCCGTGAAATAGAAGCGATGCGGCAGGGGCTGGTCGTGCGTCGGCGTAGGAAATGCACGCATGTTCACAGGGGGCGCTTCACGCGCTCCCTTTTGCTCCCAAGGCGCGTGACACGGGACGGGGATAATGTCATCATTTGATGAGCAACGCCTTGTCCGTCACCGCGAAGAAGAGGACCCAACATGGCCAAGAACATCCTTCTGGTTCACGCAAGCCCGCGCAAGCAGGGAAACTCAGACATGCTCGCCGACTGGTTCGAGCGCGGCGCGACCGAGGCGGGCAACTCTGTGACCCGCATAGACGTGGGACATGCGAAGATCTCCGGCTGCATGGCCTGCGAGTACTGCTTCGCGCACGACGGCGAGTGCGTCCAGCGCGACGACATGCAGGAGTTCTACCCGCTTCTGCGCGAGGCCGACGTCATCGTGTACGCCACCCCCATGTACTTCTACAACTTCCCCGCGCAGCTGCGCGCGTTCCAGGACCGCATGTTCTGCGGAATCGCCAGGCCCTTCGGCGTCAAGCAGGCCGCGCTCCTGCTGTGCTTCGAGGACAAGGACATAACCCGCCGTGAACAGCTACCGGGTGGCGGCCGACTACTGCAAGCAGGAGAACCTCGGCGAGGTCATCGTGAACAACGTCTACGAGAAGGGTGCTATCGAGGGCAACCCTGGCCTGCAGGCTGCCTACGACCTGGGAAAGAGCATCCAGTAGGGCAGGGTCATCGCAACCGAGTCGTTCGCGGATTCCTGCGTAGACGTCTCTGACGCAGCCGGCGTGCGTTCTTTCGTAGGCGCCTGTAATAGTTGCATATATCATCACAATGATACCTATGCTACAATTTGTGTCTCTTAACATGCCCCCTTCGCACGGATAGGAGGTCGTCGCAGTGAGCGCCATTCCGATTTCGAAAGGCGCACCCGCCCTTATCTACCATGGCTCGCCAACTCCCGTGCCGATGCCTTCTCTGGACGAGGGGAAGCCGCACAACGACTACGGGCGCGGCTTCTATTGCACGGAAGAATTCGAGAAGGCGTGCGAGTGGGCCTGCAAGCAGAGGGCGGATGGATTCGCCAACGCCTACAAGCTCGACGGGGATGGCCTCGCCGTGCTCGACCTTCTTGACGGAACCCATACGGTGCTCGAATGGATCGCGCTACTGTTGGCCAACCGCACCTTCCGTCTCGGCAGCGACCTTGCCTGCGATGCGCGCGATTACCTTCTCGAAAGCTTCCTGCCTGACATTTCTCCCTATGACGTGATTCGTGGATACCGCGCCGACGACTCGTACTTCTCCTTCGCCGAAGCCTTCGTCGAGGGGGCGCTTTCCGTCGACCAGCTGGCCCGTTCGCTTTACCTGGGAAAGCTCGGGGTCCAGGTCGTTCTGGTTTCGCCGCGCGCCTTCGACCATCTTCGGTTCGTCGAGGCTCGCCCTGTCCAGGCCGAGGCCTACTACCCGAAATTCATCGCCCGCGACGAGGCTGCACGGCAGGAATACCGAAGCACCGTTCGAGGCGCGCATGGCTATCGCGAAGGCCTCTTCGTGCTTGATCTTATGAGGAAGGAGGTGGCGCCTGATGACCCGCGCATACAGCGAATGCTACCTGAGTGACGCGAAGAGGAACCTAGGGGCGATGCTCGATTACGCAGTCGACTACAAGGGGATCGATGCCAACCTCATGTCCGAGCGTTTCGCACGATCCCTGTTCGCCGAGCTTTTCGAATGCGGGCACCCCGGTGTGGTTTCGGGAATGTCGGGGGTGGAGCTGGCGCGCAAGGTGCTGGGGACTGAAGACGAGTCCGACGATTACGTCGCCAGCATCAGCACGCCGGCTTATTGGGCCGGCTATGTCCTTGCGGAGTACCAGTGGTTCACTGGCAGGCGGTTCAGGGACGTCTTTGCGCGCGTCCCCCTCGCGTCCATCATCGAGCTCTGCCCTTTGTTCCACGAAATGGACGTTAGCCGCTTCATCGAGGAGATGGAACGTCGCATGTTGGACGAAGACCGCGAAACGAACCTCGCCTGGCTTAGGGAGAACCGCGGTTTCACGCAGGCACGGCTCGCCGAAGTCTCGGGAGTGGGCCTGCGCTCCATCCAGATGTACGAGCAACGCGTGAACGACATCAACAAGGCGCAGGGGATCACCCTCTACCGTCTTGCGCACGCCCTTGGCTGCGGCATGGACGACCTCTTGGAGAGTCCGCTGCTGTAGCTGCACGTGGCGTTAAAGCATGCCCGCTTGCGACCTGCAGGCGCGCGCCTCTAGCCCGGATCTTGGGCGCATTCTGCCTGAGTCATGCTCCCATCAGTGCGGTTGCGAACGCGGTTGCGGCCAGGAATACTCCGGGCACGTTGGCGATGACGATGGGCCAGTCTCTGTGCTCCTTGAGAAGCCCGTATGCCGACCACATGATGCAGTTGAGCATCGCGGCGAAGGGCTGTATCGGGTTGCCAGGATGCCCCGCCAGGTTGTCCGCTATCTGCGGGACGTACGACACGTACATGATGACGGAAAGCACCGACGCGACGTAGCCTATCACGCGCACAACCTTGCCGAAGGTTACGTGCTTCTGTCCAGGCGCGGCAGCCCTCTTCGCCCTGGCTTCACTCCTGTTTCTGGCCCGTTCTTCTGGCCGGGCCTTTGCTCTCGCTGGTGGCACGGCGTTCCCTATCGTGTGCGTCCTTGCTGTCATCTTTCACCGCCTCACGCACCGGTTCCCTTTCATTTCGCATGATAGGTGCTGGCGCACTCCTGGAAGCGTGTGCGGCGACTCTGTTCCAGAACGGCAAATGCGCCGTTACGTTGCATTCATCCAATGGGGGCGTGCCATTAGAACACATCAAGTGGCACATCTAGCCCGAAGACTTTTAGCAGCGAAAATGCCCGCAAGTATGACGTGCCATTGGATGTGTTCCAATGGCACGCTCCAGTAACGAAGAGCGCTCGTCGTATCGCTTGTCGCATAGCCTATCGTATGCGCGGCAAGCGCCTTCTGCTCAGGTTCATTCTCCCAAATCGACCTGGATACCCCCGTGGTCTCTCGTTACAAAAGGGGGAACGGCACCACGGGCTTAGGTTCAGGAAGATGCGGCCCCAAATCCTTCCGCATCCACATGACGCCGTACCATCGTCCGAACTTGCTGCCACAGTCGTCGAACGTGCCGACCGGTACGTAGCCCATGCGTTCGTGGAACCGAAGGCTTGCGTCGGTGAGGAACTCATCCTCGTCGCGGCCAGTGTACGCCACACATGCATAGGCGCTGAGGATGCCCATTCGGACCAGCGCGTTCTCAAGGTTCGCATAAAGCGCCCTGCCGACGCCGGCGCTTCGCACGTCCGGGGCTACGTATATGGTTGTCTCGCATGACCAGTCGTAGGCTGGCCGTGAACGCAGGGGCCCTGCGTAGGAGAAGCCGACCACGGTTTCATCGAGTTCGGCCACCAGGTACGGGTAGCGTTCGAGTGTGGAAGCGATCCTGCGGCGCATCTCTTCGACGTCGGGCGCGACGTATTCGAACGTTGCCGCCGAAGTTTCGACGTAATGGCGGTATATTTCCGCGATTCTCGGGGCATCGTCGATGGTAGCCAGCCGTATTCTTGGCTCGCAGGCGTTATGACCTGAGTCTGTGCTGCCCTTGCTTGTCATCAAACGCCTCCTTTTGCGTGGTTCCAATGCCATGCTGTGCTGTGGTGATGCCGCGGAATCATGCAAGATGATACGACAAGCGGGGGATTGGGCTTTCTGCATGTTTCAAAAGGCTCCCTGCGAGGCCTTTCCTAACGGCGTATCATCTTCGACAGTAGTTCGCTGCATGACGGGAAACCCTACGTAAAGGGAGAATGCTTTGACGCAAATTCAATGGGGACATGGGCTTATGGCGCTGTGCGCAGCGCTCTATCTGGTGTGGTGGGTCGTGTTCTTCCGGCCTGGTGCAGGAAAGGTGCAGGGTCCGTTGTACTGGTTTGGTGCGGGATGCCTTGTAGTGGCCGCAATAGCAGGGATCGTCGGAGCCGTGCTCATCGCGATGGGGGCGAACGGCGTTTCGGCGGGAAGCGGTCTCAGCGGTTGGTGGTTCGTGCTGGGCGCAGTCGTGGCGTATGCGGCTTTTGCCTGGGCGACAACGCGCTTTTTTTGAACGGCCGATCACCACGGAGCTGCTGTTGTTCGTGGTCTGGGGTGCTTTGGAGCTGTATGTGGCAAGTGTCCTGGGGGCTTCTGGCGCGCTCGATCGTGCGGCCGTCGTGTGGCTGGTAGCGATAGTAGTTGCCGTGTTCGTGCTGTCGCTTGTCTGCTATGTGCTGTACTACCGTCTCGATGCGCTGCCATCGTTCGTCGACGGGGCGCTTCCGCTGGTCGCAGTCGGGGTGTTCTCGGTGATTCTGCCCTTGGTGCTTAAGTTGTGAGCGAAAGCGTGTGCCATTGGATGTGTTCTAATGGCACACGCTTCCGAGCAGCATGCGTTCGCAGGCAAGCGAGGTCACGAGGTAGTAGACTCCGAGGAAGGCGACCGTCCCCCCGACCGTTCCCGCGACGATGACAGCAAACGACGAGCTCCCCAGCGCGGCGGCAAGGAAGCCTACGAGAGCCAAGCCGAACACGCAATGGACGAGCGCGAACGCCAGCGGCGCTGCGAAGTAGACCCCGGTCTGCGCCCAGACAGCCCGACGCATCATCGAGGAGTCGCAGCCCATCTTGTCCAGGATGCGGTACCGGTGAACGCTGTCGGCGCCCTCGGCGAGCTGCTGCAGGGCCAGCACGGCCGCTGCGGCCACCAAGAACGTCATCCCGAAGAAGATGCCGACGAACCCGATGGGCGCCAGAGACGACGCGGTTGCGCCGTCGGTCTGCGGCCCCCGCATCCCTACGCTGAACGCGAGCCCTGCGACGACCATGCATATCGCCACGGCTATGAGCACGCAGGTGCACCCCATGGCGATCGAGGTGGCCGACACCTTCGACTCGACCTGCCGCACCACGAAGCAACGCAGTCCACGCAGGTAGCGCTCCGTGTTCCTCTCCGCCCTCTTCGCGTAACTTATCGTCCAGGTGCGGAAGAGGACGCCCGTCGCAAGCACGGCGAGTATTCCCAGCGGCAGGATGTAGACGACGAACGTGATCGGCTGAAGGACGCACAGGCCCCAGACGAAGACGACCGCAGCGAAGGCCAGCACGGCCTGCACGCGCATAGCCGCGCCGCCTGCGCCCTTGGGCTTTTCCGGAACACGGTTGGCGTTCATGAGCTGGAGCAGCGAACGCTTGCGGATGCCCCGCATCCCCGCCAGCATGGCGACGGCCATGATCGCAGCGAAGCACCCGCAATCCCATAGGGCCGCGTTTTCCGAGAACGCGAACCCGAAGCGCCAGGGAACGCCGAAGACGAACGACGCCAGACCTCCGAACGCCGGAGAGAGCGCGATCCCCGCCGCAAGTCCGATGGCCAGCGACAAGGCCCCGACGAAGACGTTCTCGTAGAGCAGGACCCTCGAGGTTTGCATCGAGTCCATGCCCAGCAGCCCGTACATCGCTAGCTCCAGCGAGCGCCTG
>CABVEH010000005.1 GCA_902497215.1 uncultured Eggerthellaceae bacterium
CAGCCGACGCCATTCCGACGGCCGCAGCCATCCCGACACCAAGCGCTCGGCGCGTTCGGCTTCGGCAGGAACGACGCTTTCGGGGTCGACCCCTTCCGCGGCCTCGTGATAGACAAGGTCGGTGTCGACGGGAAGCATGCCCGCTTCGCGGGCGGCGTCTTCGCCGTGCATTATCGGGATGATTCCGCTGCCCTGGGACTGGCCGTCGACGGCTTCGCCTTCGGCCATCAGCTCGCTGGCCTGCTCGGCCAGCGAGGCCGCTTCGCGCGAGCCTTCCACAAGGCGCCTTGCGACCTCCATCATGACGGCCACGCCCGAGGCGTTGTTGTTGGCGCCGTCGGTGAACGGCGCAGTCTGATGCAGGATGTAGCCCAGAACAGGCAGGAACGCGCACACCGCACCCAGCGCGATGAGCACGTTCCAGAAGACCAGGAGGCCGCCTTCGGCGTTGGTGAGCGTGCGAAGCAGGATGACGACCGGGATCACCGCGATGCCAACCATCTCCACCCAGCGGATGGTGGTGAGCGCGCCGAAGGTCGGCGGGTTGAGCTCGCGGCAGACCTTGCCCGAGTCGTAGCGCGCCATGATGACGATCTTGCGCTTGCGCGCGCCCTTGTCGCGACCGCGGGAACGGGTGCGGGTGCGGGTGCCGGCCTCGGCGGCTTCCACCTCGTCAGGCGAGGCTTCTATGTCGATGGCGTCAGGCGACGGGGAAAGCGACCCCGTGCTTTCGGCGTCGAGCCCCATTTCGCCGGGGATGTACTTGGCCAGCACGTTCTGGCTTATGCCGCGCTTCGCCATGTTGTTGAGCGGGGAGATGCCCACCACTTCCATGACGAACAGGGCCGCCATTATGGCGCACACGATGATCGCCGGGACCAGCATGAGCGGAAGGAATATGGCCAGCACGGCGAGCACGATGGAGACTATGCAGCAGATGATGCGAGGCAGTTCGTAGTTCGGGTTGCAGTTGAATTCCTCGACCGACGTCTCGAGCCCGTTGCTCTTGAACGTCTCCTCTATGATGAACGACGCCTGCTGTTCTTCCTCGGTGCCGCCCGGACGGGCGCCGATCACCTGGGACAGCCGCGCCGCGTACTCTAGTACCTCTGTCATAGCCAAAGCCTTTCCGCTTTAAGACACAATTAAGATAAGTATAGTTGATTGGGCGTGAAAGGCATAAAGGTGGTGCGGGTCGCAGCAAACCCAATGGAGCAGAGAATGCCCGCCGGTCGTGGGCGCCAAGATGTGTGCGCACGCATGCCGGAAAACAAGTCGCATTCAAGGACATCGTACAATCCTGCGGAAATGTCCAACGTTCTCGACGTCGCAGTTGAGTCGAGCCCGACGATGGTGCAAAAATGAGGGTGTTTCGACGGACAATCGCCGTAACCAGCCTTCAGGCAAGGAGGGCATAATGGTCGAAGGTTACGCATCGCAGGGATTCCAGACGAAGATGGCCATCGTGTCGGCGCTGAACGACCTGACTGAGTCGCTCTCCTTCGAGCAGGTCCGCATCTTCCAGATCTGCGAACGGGCCGAGATCGCCCGTTCGACTTTCTACCACCACTTCTGCGACAAAAACGCCATACTGCAGTGGCATTCCTTCCTTGCATACGAGATAGGCATCGACCGCATAGGTCGCACCAGTAGCTGGTTCCAAGGCCACATGTTTACAACGCTGATGCTCGAGAGCTACCGCAATCTCTACTTCAAAGCCGGTGTCACGCAGGAATACAGCGGAGTGCGTCCGTGGTACATTCGCCACCGAATAGAAAACCTTACCGAAACGGTGACGGATTTCCGCGGCGTGACCATGACGCCATTGCTCGACTTCCAGATACGCGCCATGGCCGCAACGGAGGCGGCCATGGCGAACTACCGTTATTCGAGGGAGCTGCACGTTCCTATTGAGGAGTATTGCAGGATGATGGAACGCACCGTCCCGCGCGAGCTGTTCGAGGCGACCGAGGTAACGAATGCCGGCCCGGACCCCGATGCCTTTAAGCTGCTGTTCGGGCTGGAGTGTTAGAGCATCCTGACTGGCAATCTTCCATTCAGGCATGCGACCAAGCCGACAGAGGCGCCTCGTCCTCTGTCGGCTTTTCGTATCTAAACAGAGACGATGGCCTCTTTCACCGCTTTGGTAAGGTTCGTCTTGCAGAACTGACACCGCGGCGACTCCACGTCAGGACTCGTGTTGACCTTCTTACCACAACCAGGGCATACCACCGAGATGGTCGCAGCGCCAGCGACCCCTTTTGCCTTCATGTCGTCGATCACAGCATCCCAGCGCTCCTTCGCCTCTGCCCGCTGGCGACGGGCAATGACCGCAGGGGGAACCTGCTCGGCCCTGTTGTTCACGAACGTCAGAGCAATGTCACCGACGTAGCGATCCTCGTCGGTCACATCCACGTCGCGTACTTCCCTCTTGTAGCCGTCAGCCTCGATGGCCACGGTATAGACACCCGGAAGGATAGAATCGAACCGGAAGTCGCCGAAGTCGTCAGTCTCGGTCACCTTCGGCGACGAGGGGCCTTCCTCCAACACGACCTTTGCCCCTATTACCACTTCATCGATTTCGGAGTCGAATGCGAGCCCCGCCACGAAGCGCTTCGGATAGTTCAAGTAGTAGACGCGCGGTCCAAAGCCATCAAGCTTGTCTAGAGTCATGGCGCCATTCAGGTCGACCTCGTCCTCTTCGACAAAACGCAACGCCTCTGTGGGACAAGCGTCAACACAACGGGGCACCTCCCATCCGTCGTCGAGAAGATGGGCACAACCCGTGCATTTTTGAGGCAAACCCAAACCTTCGTTCCAATAAACAGCGCCGACAGGACAGGCATTGACCACGTCGCGACAGCCCTTGGCCTTTGCCGGGTCTAGAATGACGAGCCCGTCCTCGCGCTTGTAGACCGCCTCGGGCGCGGCCTTTGCGCAAGGCGGATTGTCGCAATGATTGCAAAGGTGAGGGATGTATGACACCCGCACCGCGGGAACCTGGCCTCGCTCCTTCTGGTTTACCTTCATCCAGAACTGCCCAGCGAGAGGCTGTGCTTCGGCAATAGGAAGCCACGGCTGTTCGCAGTGCTCATCCTTGCAAGCCACCTGACAGTTGTAGCAGCCATTGCACTTGTCCACATCGATGACGAACACCTTTCCCATTTCACTCACCTTCCTGTAGATAGGCTTCGGGCACAAGTCCCGTTGCAAAGTCGTAGGCGCGGGAGAATTCCGTGGGGTACTCCTCGGCCAAGGCTTGCACGTCGACCTTCTCTATACCGACGAGAAAGCTGTTGGTCACCTCACCCGCGCAGTTTTCAGACGTAGTGCCCGGCGTGCATATGAGATTGTTGGCGCCTCCTCGGTCGATCCCGTTCTTGCCACCGACGATCGCGTCGATACGCGAGCCGTGATCCTGGTAAAGGACGCCCGGCCTGATACGCTCGGTAACATAAGCGGCGCCGAGCACGGTTCCGCGCTCGTTAAACAGCTTGACAACGTCGTGATGGGCTATGCCTAGCCTCTCCGCGTCGACAGGGTTGATCCAGACCGGTTCGTAGCGATACCCATCGGGGCCAACCACCTTGCAAGTATCTATTTCGCGAAGCCAGGGCACATCATCGAGGTTTGCATGAACGCGCCAACGTGGATGGTTGGACATCAAGGGGAATGGGTAGTCCTTCGCACGGTCAGATGTGACCCTTTCGTGGTGGGTTGGGGTCTCCTCCACCCACTGCGGATAGGGAGCGCGAACCTTGTCGTCCGGAAAGTGGTTGGCGAGCACGGTGGAGTAGTACTCCAGCTTGCCCGTAGGGGTGTCCAGAGGGTTCTTGGCGGGGTCGAGGTAGAATCCGATGAGGCCGGCCGGTTCGTCCTCCCAGCCTTCAACCACGGGCGAGCACCAGAATCGCTGCTCCTTCAGCTGGTCGAACGAAATGCGGTCTGCAACGCCACTCTGCTGGAAGCCTTCACGCAGAAAATCCTCGCAATCCATGCCGTTGGAGTAGCGTCCGAGCAGCCCCTCATAAGAGCCGCCGAGCCTCTCAAGGGCTTCGGCGACGGCACACACGGTTTCGTATTCCGACCGAGCCTCCCCCACGTTCTCAATTGCCTTCTCCTCCAGGCAGATCATGCCCGTCTGACCGTTGTAGTTATCAGTGGTCAGATCGGGACACTCCATCATCGTAGCCGTGGGCAGAATTATGTCGGCGAACAGCGTGTCGTTCTCCATCCATGGATGCTGCACCACGACACATTCTATGTCCGTGCTACGCAACGCTTCTTCGAACTGGAAGCCTCCGTTCCAGCAAGTGGACCAGCATGGAGCATCGGACCAGATCATCTTGATGCCATCGTGCCCAGGGAGCGGAAACTGGAACTTACGGAGCTGGTCTTCCTTTGGATAGCCGGCCGCAGTATGTCCGTACCATTGAACCGGCGGATTAAGGATAGCCTCGGGGAGCTTGGTCTTCGCAACGAACGACGGGCCCATGTTCATGTCGAAACCGTGGTAGACGGCCTCGGCGCTGGGATAAACCTCGCTGCGAGGAACCGGGCTCTTGGTGGGCAGGTTGAACAGAGTCCATTCCATGAACTGAAACTGGTTGGCTCCGGGCTTCCCCAGACCCTGCATGCCCAACAGCGCAACCTCCAAACGAGCAGGCTCGTGAGAGAAGCATGATCGGATGTAGCCGCCGCCGTTGCAGTGGCCGATGGACACGTTCGACTTTGCCCAGTAGCGTGCCAATGCTTTGATGGTGTACGCCTTCACACCGCATTTCTCCTCAGCCCACTTCGGTGTCTTAGGAATACTGTCGTCGAGGTTTCCGAGCACGTATTGACTGAACCAGTCGAAGCCGTCCGCGTGGGTGGCGATGTATTGTTCGTCGTAGAGGCCCTCCGTGAGCCATACGTAGGCAATCGCAAGCTGCAAAGCGGCGTCCGTGTTGGGCAACACGGGAATCCACTTGTCAGCATGAACAGCGCCGGTATAGTTCACGTCAGGGCTGATGAAGATGGACTTGACTCCGATTTCATTGAACCAATAGCACATGCGCGAAGGCAGCTGGCCTCCCCATCCCCATGGAGTGGTTTCAGGGTCGGCGCCCCAGAAAAGCACCGCATCGCCATTCTGGGTTATGTCGCGAAACACGCCGTTCTGGTAAACGTTCTGCCCCACTGGATCCATGCCCCAGATCCATTTCGCTCCCCAGTACCAGCCTTCCCAACTGTCTGCATTACGCGCCTGAACGGTGCAGCCTCCCACGAGGTTCAGTAGAGATATTTGACATCCATGAGAGCCTCCGTAGTTCTTTGCCTCGCCATGACCTTCGCCCTGACAGTAAATTGAGTAGGGGCCGTAAGTCTCCTGAACCCGCTTTATCTCGGAAGCTATCAGGCTGGTGGCTTCGTCCCAGCTGATGCGGACATACTTGGACTTGCCGCGGTTCTGCGGATTTCTCTCTCCTTCCGGATCCCAGTCAACCCGCCTCATAGGGTAAGGGATGCGGTTCGGCGAATAGGTGCGTGTTTTGTAGGCGATGCTGTGGGGCGGCAAAAGCGTCTTGAAGCCCGGATCAAACACATGCCCGTCCTTCTCTAGAGACCACATGCGCAGGTCGTTGCGCGTGTAGTTCTCGTCATAATGCACGGGGCGAATGCGCACAATGCGCCCGTCCAGCACATCAACGTCCGCCGCGTTGGACGACAGGCCAAAGCCACAGAGTCCCAAGGCTTTCGTGGTTGTCCTGTCGGCCGTCCTTCCTTTGTCCATGGTCACTCCTCTTCGTGTAGGCAAATTCCTTGTCTTTGGGCATCTCCCGTACTAACAAATCTAAGAGAAGCCCGAATGCCTGCCCATGCGTTAGGCCAACAGAAACGTAAGGGCCGCAGACACGGACCGCTGTCCGTGTCTGCGGAGGCTGAACGAAATAGCACTAACGTCCAACCGGCCACCTTTTCACTATCACTAGGCTAGGTCGATGGCCGAGAAATACCCTTCCCTGATGGCGGCTTTGATGTTTCGCGGACGCCGGCAGTCGCCCACCGCTATGACGTCCCCATCGAAATCCGCGAGCTTGCCTACGAGGTCGTCGACGGCATGCATCCCTACTGCATACACGACGTCGTCTGCCGGGACAAGGCGTTCGTTTCCAGCGACGACGTCCCTAACCACGACGCCCTCCTCGGATACGGATACACATTGCGTCCCTGTGCGTACGTCCACTCCGCTTTCCTCTAGCGCAACCATGAGACCGTCCCTCTGTATGAAATTGGCGTCCGTTGCCGCCTTTGGGCCACCTTCCACGACGGTTACATCCTTACCCTGACGCGCCAATTCGACCGCAGTCTCGCAGCCGGCAAGTCCGCCTCCCACCACAACGATTGCCTGTCCGAGCTGTGGCTTTGCGCCATGCATGTCCAAAACGTGCATGGCGTGTTCCACAAGACCTGGAATGTTGGGGCGGTTGGGCTCCGACCCCGTGGCCACGATTACGGCGTTCGGGGCCAGCTTATCGATCAACTCGGAAGTGGCCTCGGTGTTCAAGCGCACGTCCACGCCAAGACGGTCAACTTCGGCAATTTGGTGCTGAATCTGACGGCGCAGATCGACCTTTAGA
Source organism: uncultured Eggerthellaceae bacterium (assembly GCA_902497215.1). The sequence goes on from CABVEH010000005.1 coordinate 6,624, forward strand.
TCATCATCGAACGTAAAACGCAGGATACCTCCCAGCGCTTCCTCCTTCTCAAGGAGCACCACGTCATGGCCTCTTTCGGCCGCTGTCGCCGCAGCCTTGCACCCCGCGATGCCGCCACCCACCACGACCACCTTCAGTTTCTCTGCTGCCGGCTGAATCCAAGAGTTCGTCAGCTCGTGGCCGGTCGTCGGATTGACGGAGCAGTCGAAGGAATCGTTCGCGTTCAACCCTGCCAGGCAGTCGAGGCACCTGACGCAGCTGTTTATCTGGTCGGACACACCCTTTCTGGCCTTACGGGCAAAGTCGGGGTCGGCCAGAAAGGCCCTGCCCATAGCCACGAAGTCGGCGCCTCCCCGCGCCAGGATGCTTTCTGCCAGCTCAGGCGTGTTGATGCCGCCGATGGCCACCACTGGCGAGCTCACATGCTTTCGTACCTCCTCGGCCAGATAGGCGTTGCATCCGTTCGCCCTGAAAATGGTCGGATGCGTTATAACTCGCCCCTTGTCCGTCGTGTCACGCCCTGCTGACACGTGCAGGAGATCTACTTTGTCGTCTATAAGTTTGCAGAACTCCAGCATCTCCTGTTGGGTTGCGCCACCTGTCTCGGGAGTCATCTCGTCGCCGGACAACCTGAACTCTATGAGCATGTCCGCACCCACCGCATCGCGGACGGCGTCGATAACCATCATGGGGAAGCGTGCCCGGTTCTCCATGCCGCCACCGAACTCATCTGTGCGCTTGTTGTACTCCTTTGCAAGAAACTGGCCGAGAAGCCAGCCATGGCCGCCGTGAATCATGACGCTGTCAAAGCCCGCCTCGCGCAACAGCGAAGCGAATCGGGCATAGCTTTCAGCTATCTCCTTCATACGTTCTGGTGTAGCTTCGTCCACCTGCTGACCGTCTTCGCGAACGAAGGCAGAGGCTGACACAGGGTTGCGGCCGTACATGTCTACGGGGTTCATGGCCCCGGCATGGTAGAGCTCCAGCGAGGCGACACAGTCATGCTGATGCATAACGTACGCGAGCTCGACAAGACGCGGCAGAATGCGCCTGTCGGACCAGAAAGCGCCGCCAAATACGCGATCTGGAAACAGCTCCTGCTCGATAAGACCGCCGGCCAACGTAACCTGAGCCGCTCCTCCGCGTGCCTTGCGCTCGACGAAGCGAATGTAGTTGTCGTCAGGACGCCGATCGCTGGTATGCCAGGAAAGGGCAGTCGGCGAGGCGAACAATCGATTTTTGAACATAACGTCGCGTACAGTCATGGGTTCAAACACGTTCGGATAATGCCTGTTCATGAACGACCTCCTATTGGCGTCATTCTGTGTGGCAGCTTCCGCGCTGCTGCCACGACCAGCACGCCATTAAAAAGATGGCTCTCGACCGCCAGCGGACGAGAGCCTTGCGAGAAAGAGATCTCCCAGCGAGCTAAGGCGGCTCGCCGAGAAGGGAATTGCGAATGGAGTCCTGCCTTCTTGGCGGCCTACACCTCGTGAGCGTCTTTGGCCTCAAGGGCCGCATATTCCTGGTGAATCTTGCCCTTCAGGCCTAGCTCCGGAACGATCATCATGACCACGCCGGACAGTATCACCGACACAGACAGCATGACGAAGAACATGACCATGTCGCCCCCACACAGAGGCGTGATGATGAACGAAGGGATGACGAACGCGGCCAGGTTCTGGAAGAACGTCTGGATACCGCCGGCGGTGCCCATGTATTGCGGCGGGATCGTAGGAATGAGGCCGACGCATCCCTTGATGAGCGCAATGTTACCCCAGGACACTACGCAGCCGATGACCAGAAGCGGCAGCGTGAGGTCGCCAAGAGGCGCTATCCATGCCCACAGCAGCAACGCGTTGCCCAGGAAGATCATCACCCCGATGACCGGCTTGATGCGCTTCACCTTGTCGGCGATGGGGCCGGCGAGCCAGTTGGAGGGGATGCCGCAGATGTTGACCATAGAAGCCCACAACGCGGCCGTCATGCCGTCCAGGCCCTTCGCCTGAAGCCCGATGGGCGCGTTGCCCGCATAAGCTGCGGATGCGCACATCGAGAGCATCATGGCAAGGCTCACGCCCAGCAGGATCTTGTTGGAAAGGCAGGTCTTGACCGACGCGACCGTGTATTCGTCCTTCATGACGGCGACGCCCTTCGGCATGCGGGCCAAGGCGAACCAGATCACGCAGGCAACAGCGAATACGACGGCAGAGCCGATGTAGGCCTGGTCTGGAGTGGGGATGTTGGCAGCGGCCGCCATGGCTATGGACACGCCGATGCCCGCGCCGGACACGTAAAGGGCCATGGCCGTGGCCATCTGCCTCTGCCCAAACCAAGCGCGCAAGAACTTGACCGAATTGGCGTTCATGCCGGCAAGGCCGATGCCCATGACGAAACAAGCGACGTACAACGGCCAAAACGACGTGCAGAAGATCCTGGCAACGGACGCGACCATGGAGATGACCATGCCTATGCCGAGAATCTTAACCACGCCGAACTTGTCGGCCAGCATTCCCATCGGGATAGAAAAGATGGCTCCTGTAAGGAAGCCGATCATGGTCAGCTGCACGAACAGGCTCTGGTCTACTTGCCAAACGCCGATGAAGAACTCGGCGTAGGCTCCTGATATCATCAAAGCGCCCATCAACGACGCGTGCATTAGCGCGATGCAGATAACGGCAATCCAGCGCTTTGGTGATAGCACTTCTTTGGGTCCCTCTAATACTTGCTTGACTTCCTCCATCGTGTTCTCCTTGGGGTCAAGGGGCGCCGACGGGGGTGTGCCGACGCCCCTGATGAATGCGTCAGCCCTAGGGCCTGAAAATTACAACCTTGTGGCCAATCTCTTCCGCGCGCTTCTCAAGCTCGTCCAGGGGCCCGTACTCCATGACGTGCGCCTGGCAGTGCTGCACGCACGACGGCATCTTGCCCTTCGCAACGCGCTCGGCGCACAGGTCGCAGAGCTCGGTCGGGATCGGCACGTTGTCGAAATGCCAGCGCCCGTCGGGAAGCTGCCAGGGGCCGTCGCTGGCCACCTTTATTCCCCACATCCCCAGCGGGATATCGTGGGCGTTCTTGCACGCAAGCTCGCAGGAGTGGCATCCGGAGCAGTATTCGTAGTTGATAAGAAGTCCGTTCTTCATCCTTTTCTCCCCTACTCGTCCGTCACCTTGTAGATCTTGCAAAGCGAGCACTTGAACGTGTTGCCGAATCCGAGCTTGCCTATGACCTTGTGGGGCATGATGGCGTTGATGTTGTACTCGCGGAAGCTGAACAGGTTGGGCTCCTCGCCGTCGTCCTCGGGCATCCACCATCCGTGATGCTCGTGCACGACGCCAGGCTTGACACTCTCGGAGACGTCGGCCATCGACTTAACGCGGCCGATCCAGTTCTCGATCCACACCCATTCGCCGTCAGCGATGCCCAATTCAGCAGCGGTTTCGGGATTGATTTCCACGGTAGGCCAGGGGTTGATCTCGCGAAGCCTGTCGATCTGGCGGTGCTCAGAGTGGAAAAACGTATTCTTACGACCGCCGGTGGTGAGAACAAGCGGGTACTCCTCGTACAGATCGGGGGTGCTGTAAGGGCTTTGCGGCGGCTCCACGAAATATGGCAGCGGGTCATCGCCGTATTGTTCGTACATAAGAGAATACAGCTCGAGCTTTCCGGTGGTGGTGGCGAAACCGGGCTGGCCGTCTGGGCGCATCAAGCCTTTCGATTCCTTGTGATAGATCTCTTCGTTCTGATGGACAACCTCGTCACGCAGCTCGTCCCACGTCATGCCCTCGGGAAGTTCAACCTTCGTCATGTAGTCTTCGACGCTATCGAACTGCTTCCAATAGTCGGGGAACATGCGCTCGCCAATTCGCATCATAAACTCAAGGTCCGAGACGCCCTCCACTACATCCAACGCCTTGTTGCATGCGCCCTCGAATGCAACGTTGAACCCGTAGTGAGACTCCACCAGGCAGTTGTGTTCGGCGTAGGTTTTCAACGGAATGATGAGGTCGCACAGGGCCATGGTCGTCGGATTCTGGAACAGCTCTGTCGCGACACAGAATTCGAAACTCTCCCTCATTGCGTTCAGCCAGCGGGTCTGCGCCGCTGTAATCGCGCCGCCCACAACGTTCGAACTCTGAAACACACCCATACGCAGTCGGTAGGGCTCGTGGGATTCCAGCGTATCAAGTACGGAGTCGGGATGATTGGTAGACATCAACTGGCACACGAAAGGAAACTCCTTGGCACCGATGCGCTTCTCGAACAGCTCTGGGGTTACGGTGCCCTGCTCCATTGCCCGATTGATCATGTCGACATTGGTATCGTCTTCAATAGGCAGTCCCAGGGTATTGCCGCCCGGGGTGTCGAGGTTGCCGGTGATGGCCATCATGGCGAGCAACGCCTGGCCCACCTGAATGCCGTTTGGATTCTGATCAACCGAAAGACCCCAGCCGATGGAACTCGGGTGGTTGCCGGCGTAGGCGCGAGCCGCTTTGACGATATCCTCCTCGTCGACCCAGCAGATCTCGGCGACTTTGCTGGGCGGATACTCCTGAACACGCTCCTTGAGTTCCTCGAAGCCGTAACACCACTTATCGACGTAATCATGGTCAACGAGATCCTCGTTGATGATGACGTTGAGAAGACCCATGGCCATGGCACCGTCGGTGCCTGGTCTCAATTGCAGCAGGATGTCAGCGCGGGTTGCAAGCCACGTAACACGTGGGTCCACCATGATCAGTTTGGTGCCACAGTCCTTCATCATGTCGACGATGGAGTGACCCCAGAACCCATCGGGATTGGAGGCCAGCGGCTCCTTGCCCCAAAGCATAACGTACTTCGGTGGCGTCCAGCCTGGATGGTTGTAGCGGTCGGGATAGCGGGCTGCATAGTCAATTTCGGGATAGCCACCGCCCATGAGATAGGCCATGGACGACACGCGTGGCGCATAGCATGCCCAACCGGACTGCGCATAACAGGCGTTAGGCGTGCCAAACCCCATGAACGCCAGCTCGTTGTGATACTTCGTCGCCTCGCGGCCAGTGCCGCAGAACACGATAATCGACTCAGGACCATAGGTCTCGGAAAAGTAGCGGGTTTTTTCTTCCAAGAGATCGATGGCCTCGTCGAGTGAAATCTCCTCCCATTTATCCTTTCCGCGGTCCTCCCTTGCACGTTTAAGCGGCTTGGTTATGCGGTCCTTATGGTAGGTAACGTCCTTTAGCGCCAGACATCTGGGGCACAGGGCGCCCTTAGTTATGGGGTGTTCGGGGTCGCCTTCGACGTCTACGAGCTTGCCATCCTTAACGTGTAGCTGCACGCCACACCCAACGGGATGGCATCCCGGTGGGGACCACGCACAAGACCTAATGATCGTCTCGCCGTCAACTTCACGCTTCCACGGCTCGGTCATATTCTCACTCTCCTTCTTCTTTCGTTTCTTGTCAGACCATCAGCGCATGCTTCTTGCACCGTTGGTTCGAAAGTACGAAGACGGAGACGGCCTCGCAATCGACAGGGTCATTGATTTCTTCACTGCGGTTGTCGAAACAGGCCTCCTTGTAGCTTGACACTGGACATGAAGTCCCGATTGTCCAGCCAAACGACGCGCCGGGGTCTTGGGAAGGCCACAGGCGACGCATACCATCAATGTGCCGCACCAGAAAACGGGAATGAGGCAGAAGGCTCCGCTTTCGTGTCGGGGCATGATGCGGAAAGGACGGCGGTTGTCTACATCCATGCATGTTTGTAACCCGTACTGCGGGAGATGCAAGCCACCGAAAGAGCCGCTTCTCACCTGCTCGTCGTGTGGCGCAATCAACAACCCGGAAAAGGGAGAGTTCGGCACGTGCAAACGCTGCGGTGTCCAGCTGCCCGAGAGGAAGCTACCGGTGCCCGCCTTTTGCATGAAGGTACGCGCCATGTGCGGAAACCCCTGCGGACAGAGAAACAAGCCATCGGAGGGCGCCGGACACTGTCTTTTTTTTACCGAGCCTGCCAACGGTGAAGAAACGTGAAGCTTGTGACCATCGCGGCATGGTCGGTGACCTAAGCATAGAGGCTCGTAAGGGCAAATCCCGAGGCGACCAATAGACGTAAGTCAATGAAGGCGAAGGAGAGGAAAGGAAGCATGGGAAACAACAGGAAAGGAAACAGGAGCACGAGGAGATACCAAAGCGCCGTGGTCGTTGGATTCGTGGTGCTGGCGGTGGGCCTTTCGGCCTCTTGCGCACAATACAAAGCGCCAACGATACTTCCCGCCATCGCCCCTCGTTTCGGGCTGGATGCCGACGCCTCAGCCTGGGTTATGTCCATCTTCACCCTGATGAGCATTTTCTTCGCCTTGCCCGCCGGAGGCATGGCTCAACGGTTCGGCTTCAAGAAAGTCATGCTCGCCTCATCGGCCCTCATAGTGATTGGCTCGGCCATCGGGCTCTTGGCGGGCAACAACAGCGTTGTACTCATCGTATCTCGCGCCATCGAAGGGATATCGCTCACGTTCATCACCACGTGTGCCCCGATTGCCATCCAAAGGTGCGTCAATCCGACAAAGATAGGCATTGCCACAGGAATCTGGGGATGCTGGGGCAACGGGGGTGCCGTCATTGCATCGGTGCTCACGCCACATCTCTTCGGTATCGCAGGCTTTGAAGGCGTATGGGTATTTTTCGCCGTCGTCGCAGCAGTAGCCGCATTACTACTGCTCTTCTTAGTTCGAGAGCCTGAAACTGCCGCCAAGGCTGAATCGGACTCAGAAATGATTCCCGACGAAGAGGCCGCCAACTTGAACGCTCGCGCCGGCGGAGGCGTCGACGCTGACGCTTCCCGTAACGACGGCTCCGTAGCCGATGCTCATGACACAGGTCGTTACCGAGAGCTACTCACTCCCAACGTCGCGCTATTCATGGGTGGTTTTGTCGGCATGAATATCATCATGTTGGCCATCCTCGGATTGCTTCCCTCGGTCCTCCAGCTGCCCGAGAAGGGCTTCTCCATGGAGATGTCCGGCTTTGCTACAACATTCGCAAGCTTGCTTTCTCTCGTTTCCACACCCTTGTTCGGCACGCTTGCTACTAAAGTAGGGCGCATCAAGCCCCTGTTGGTTCTGACGCTCGCTGTGCTGGGCCCATGCGTTCTCGTTCTCTATACCCAAACAGGCGTCTTGTTCTGGGCCGCGGCCACATTGCTCGGCGCCATTGGCTTTGGGTGTGTCGGCTTGCTAATCGCGGCCTGGATGGAAATTATTCCACGACCTCAGCTCGTGGCAAAGGGAATGGGCGTCCTGACGCTGATGCAAGGCATCGGCCAATTCCTAGGAACATTCCTGGTGCAGATGCTGCTTGGCACTAACCTCGAAGGATGGGGCATTGCGGGTGTCGTGCTCTGCGCAATCGGCGTCGCAGGGGCTGTTTGTGTCGCGTTTGCCCGATTCAAATGAGGCTCGTTGGACCTCTCTTAGCCGTGCGCATGTCGTCTTCGAACTGCCCTGCGCGATACAGCCGATCCGATACAGATAACTGAACATACTGACCAATATGTCCAGTATGGCAAGCAAATGATTTGATAACGCCCCGCGTTGTATGCAAAAATCCTTTTAAAGGTAGGTTCTTGCAAGATGTTGGGGGCACATCATGAAGCCATCGAACCGACCAGAAGTGTTTTCGCGCAATTATTTGACAAAGCTCGATATTGCAAAGTCTCTCAACGAGCTCTGCAAGGAAAAAGAGCTCTCCAAAATCCGCATCGACGAGGTGGCGAGCCGATCACGCCTGAGTCGTTCGGGCTTTTATTATCATTTTACAAGCCTGAATGATGTAGTAACTTGGCTCTCGATGCAGTTTTACGAACAGGGCATCGATCAAACCGGTCGTACGCTAACATGGCTCGAGGGCCACTTGGTGACGACAAGGGGGTTCTACAAGTTCAAGCCTCTGTTCACCGCTGGCGCTTTAAGTACCGATTACGATGGGGGCAGACCGTTCTTCACACGGCATCGACAAGAGAACCTTACTGAAACGTTGGTAAACTATCAGCATCTTGAGCTGACCAAGAAGCTCTCCTTTCAAATCGAGGCGATTCCATACATCGAACGCAACATGACGAACAATTGGGAAATGGGCCGCTATGACCTTACGTTGTTCGAATTCTGCGAACTATTAACGTCTCTGGTTCCACGCGAGCTCTACGAAGCGCTCAACACCCCCATTGAAAAGGCAACGCTTCCCATCGAAATCATTCAAGCAATGCTCTAGTTTAAGAAAGCTACCACGACCAGGCGAGTACACCAATTTCTTCTTTACACACAATAGGAAAACAGCTTGTAAGCAAAAAGGGCGCCCATGCGGGCGCCCTTTCCTAATTCCTCAAGATAAGACAATTGCTCGGCAAGGCGAGCATGTCTCTAAATATCGCTGTACCCGAACTGCTTCTCGCCGTTGAACACCGCAAGGGCGTCGGCAACGCTGTAGTCCGCCAGCGTGACGGCGCTGATGGCCTTGGTCAGACGCACGGCCTCGTCGAGCGAACGCTGGTGGATGTTGCGTCCGGTGGCGTTTCCGCACGCGCCGCCCACGTGGATCTGGTCGTACAGCTGGGTGAGGAACGTCTCGGCGTCGACGGTGGAACCGCCTGCGCACACCAGGCCGGTGCGGCCTGCGGCGTCGGCGGCGACGCGCAGCGCCTCGGCGGGCGTGCGGCCGTCTTCGGGCTTCGGCGGGTTCACCTTCACGAAGTCGGCGCCCAGGCACAGCGCGACGCCCGCAGCGCCG
>CABVEH010000006.1 GCA_902497215.1 uncultured Eggerthellaceae bacterium
CCGCCCGGCGAAGCCGGGTTAGTTCGAGGCGACGACGCGTCGAGCGGAACCCCTCCGCGCATCGTCCTAACGTGTGTTACTTGTTCTTCCAGGAGGATTGCTCGCGACGGCGGGCGGTCTTGGCCAGCTCGTCCTGCAGCGCAAGGTAGGACTCGAGCCGCGAACGGCTCAGCGCGCCTTCCTCTACTGCAGCCAGCACCGCGCACCCGGGTTCGCCCGCATGCTTGCAATCGCGGAAGCGGCAGCCTTGCGCAAGTTCCTCTATGTCGGAAAACGCCGCACCTATGCCTTCCTCCGCGTCCCACAGCCCAAGCCCGCGGACGCCAGGCATGTCGACTATGCGGCCGCCGCCCTCGCCATCGACGACAGGAAGCTGCATCATCTCGCGCGACACCGTCTTGTGCCTGCCCTTCCCGTCGCGCGCACGCACTTCGGAAGTGGCGCGGGCCTCTTCGCCGAGCAGCAGGTTCACAAGCGTGGACTTCCCCGCGCCCGACCTGCCAATAAGCACGGAAGTGGTGCCCGAGGGAATGAGCCCGCGGACGCGCGCGACGGATGCGGCATCGGCCTTGGACGCGGCCAGAACCTGCACGGAATCGCCTGCGAGGTCGGCAACCTTGCGCACCGCTTCGACGACCGCGACCGCATCGAGCAGGTCGGCCTTCGTCAGCACCACCGCGACCGCGGCGCCCGTCTCGTGGGCGAGCACCAGCTCGCGTTCCAGCCGCTTCATGTTCAGCCTGTCTATGGGCTGCACGACCACGACGCGGTCGAAGTTCGCGGCAAGCACCTGCGGAAGCGCGCGCTCTGTCGGGTCCTTGCGGACGAACTGGGTCGTCCGCGGCCGTATGGCCTCGATGATTCCAACGTCGTGGCCATCGGGTATGGCTACTTCCACGACGTCCCCGATTACCGCGCGAAGCTTCCCCCGCTTCTTCAGCTCGGCGGAATGCTCGCAGCGCACGCGGCTTCCGTCGTCAAGCTCCACCAGAGGGAACTTGCGGTCGAGCTTGACCACCTCGCCAGACAGCAGCCGCTTCCCCACTAACGCTGCCTTTCGCGGATGATGTCGAACGTGATGAGCAGCACGCTTCCCACCAGCAGGAGCACCAGGCCGGGAACCAGGCGCATGAAGTTGAAGTCGAGCTTCTCCACGCTTCCGCGCGACACCACCGCCACGCTTTCGGAATGCAGGTCGCTCGCGCCCTGATGCTCCGGGCAGGCAAGGTTGAAAGTGCCACGGACCTGCAGCGTGGTGCCTCGCTTGCCGTAGGCGCCGTACGTGTCGATCGACTCGGACGCGGTGACCGGCATGAAGACGGCCACCTCGGAATCGTCGCCGGCGTCGTCGGACTGCAGCATTATCCAGCAGTCGGACGACCCGGGTTCGGAAAGGATCCTGTCGCCTACCACTTCGCCTGTGACCTGCACCGTCTGGCCGTCCATGTAGGAGTCGGCGGAGGCGAGTTCCTTGATGGTGATGTCGTAGATGAACGAGCTGTCCGGAAGCTGCGAGACGTTCACCTGGTTGTCGGCCATGCCGCTTTCAGGCTGCTGGTCCAGCCCCGCCGCGTCCACCTGCACGCCGTCGTCCCCGGCGCCTGACACCGCCTGCGCGATGCCTATCGCGCAAAGGCCGAGCGCCGACGCGCAGAACAAGGCGATCCACCACTTGAGCATGTGGTTCGCCTTCAGGTACTTTCCCAGGTGCTTCAACGTGATCACAGCTGTATTTCCTCGTTGCTCTCAGTCAGGCTCTGCACCTTCGAGCGCCTGCGCGGAATCACGCTGACCACGACCTGGACTATAAGGGCGAGCAGCGTTATGAACTCAAGACGGCCTGCCCACATCTGCAGTATGTAGAAGAGTTCGAGCGTCATGGGCATTCCGGGCGACGCGATTCCCACGATCATGCCACCGTTCGACGTCATGCACACCGACTCGTAGATGGCCTGCGTGGCCTCATGGCCGTGCGCGATGCCCACCAACGCGCCTATGGCGTAGGTGATGACGAACATGATGAATATGGTCATCGCCTCCTTCACCACGCTCGGCGAAAGGATGCGCCTCCCGACATGGTTGTAGTCCACCACGACGGTGGCGGAATCGGGCGAGACGGCCTCTTTGATGGTGGACACGAAAGACTTCGCGATGATGCCCACCCTGTATATCTTGATGCCACCCGCGGTGGACCCGGCCCAGCCGCCGACGGCCATGACCATCGCCAACGTCAGGAACGCCCCCGACGTGACCACGGTCAGCAGCTGGTTTGTGGTGAGCACCGAGAAGCCCGTGGTGGTGAAGGCGGACACCAGCACGAACACCCCGCGCCTGAGCAGCGTTGGGATGTCCGAGAAGAGGGTGGACGCCGCAAGAGAGGCCGTGAATACCACGACCATGGCGATCATCCAGATGACGGTGGTGCGCGTCTCGATGTCGCGGAAGAACTCGCGCACGCGCCCGCGAAGCACCTCGGAGTAGATGACGAAGCTTATGGTCCCCAACAGCATGAGGACCATGAGCACCACCTCGATGGGGAACGAGTGATAGTAGAAGACCGACTGCTGCATGGGCGAGAACCCGCCCGTGACGAACCCGGATATGGCGACCCAGAGCGACTGCAGGACCGCACGCACCGGCTCGATTCCGGAAACGAGCATCATCACCGAGATGACCACGGTGCCGGCAAGGACGAACCAGGCCGTGACCTTAGCGATGAAGGTGGTCGTGTGTATGACGTTGGGGACCACGTGCTCGCTTCTTCCCTCGGACGTGTAAAGCGACGCGCCCGCACGCTTGCCGAACACGCCAAGAGACAACGCGACGACGATCAGCCCCAGGCCGCCCAGCAGGTGCATCATGAAGCGGAACATGTTGTCCGCATACGACAGGTGGTCGAGGTCGACCAGAAGCGACGCTCCCGTGGTGGTGATGCCGGACACGCTGTCGAACAGGGCGTCCAGATAGGTAAGGTAGTGCCCCGAGTTGTACAGGGGAATGGAGCAGAACAGCCCCAGCACTATCCAGGCGAGCCCGACCACGGCGAGCGCCTGCTGGCGGTTCAGCTTGCCGGGCTGGATGCGGAAGAAGCGCAGCAGCGAGCCCACCACCAGCGCGATGCCTATCGAGTAGAGGTACCTGTAGGCAGGGTCCCATTCCTGGAAGGCCAGCGCGGTGACGAACGGCACCACCATCAGCAGCGCCGAGAACAGCACCAGCATTCCAAGGTAATGGCCGATGACCCTAACGTCGTATAAGCTGAAACGCTGCCACATCTTGGAAAGGGAGGACCCGCGCTAGAGCGTGAGCCCCACGAAGAATCGGACGATGGTCATGACCACCCACAGAAGGACCACGAAGCATGCCACCGACAGCACCAGCAGCATCATCGAGCCGAAGCTCGTCTTCATGGAAGACTGTATTTCCTTGCCTGTTTTCTGCATGCCGACATTCTACACCGACAAACAAAAAACCCTGCCGGATGGCAGGGCTTTTTGCGGTTGTTAAGGTCACGCTTAGAGGAGTGCTTTGGTTGTCAATTTGTTGCGACGCGCATGACAAGGTTGTTAGGTTGTTGCCTTGCGCGTCGCAAGCAGTGCTGGGAAACACTGTCTGGAATAATACGATGCTATCCTTAAATCCACCTGAAACAACGCCATGTTCGGCCTTGTTTTTCAGGATGATTTAAGGTTTGTGCGCTTGCTCTGTCCCGCCCGGGCAAGCTGTCGCTGCAAAGGCCCGCACACTGTACAATCATCAAGACAGGGAAAGGCGCGCCAGCGCGCCAACCAGGTGCCGACGTGCCAACCAGACGCGCTTCGCCCCTGCAGCCCCGAAACGGAAGGCAACGGATGCAGATACTCATAGTCGAAGACGACGAAAGCCTGGCGGCGGCGCTGGAGAAGATCCTCGTCGACAACGGCTACGACGTCGACAAGGTGCACGACGGGCTCTCCGGCCTCGAATACGGCAAGGCCGGGAACTACGACGTGCTGATTCTCGACGTCATGCTGCCCAAGATGGACGGCTTCGAGATCACGCGCGAGCTTCGCCGGGCAGGCAAGAACACGCCCATACTGCTGCTGACCGCGCGCGACGCCACCAACGACAAGATCACCGGCTACGACTCGGGCGCCGACGACTACATGACGCCAGGCTTTCGTCGTCTTCGAAAGCCGTTCTCGCCCGCCGAGCTGATGGCGCATCTCCGCGCGCTCACGCGCCGCCAAGGCGAGGTGCAGTTCGAGCAGCTTGACGCCGGCGACCTTTCGCTCAACCTGGAAAGCATGCAGCTGACCTGCGGCAAGAAGTCCATCCAGCTCAGCTCGAAGGAATTCAGCATCCTCCGCATACTCATGGGGAACCCGGGCGCGGTCTTCTCGAAGGACACGCTGATCGACAAGGCGTGGGGGATCACATCCAGCGCCGGCGACAACAACGTCGAGGCCTACATTTCGTTCCTCCGCAAGAAGCTGAAGCACCTTGGGTCGAAGTGCTCGATTGAAACCATCAGGAAAGCCGGGTACCGCTTCGCCGAAGCCGGCGCCCCCAAGGCCGCCAAGTAGGGCAGCCGCCATGCCCAAGGTTCCTGCACCCACCCACGACGCGATAATCGGGCCCAGCTCGAAGCTGCTGCGCAACCTGCGCATCAAGTTCATAGCCATCAACATGGCCACCACCACCCTGCTTCTGGCCACCATCTTCGCCGTCATCCTGTACGCCGACTACACTTCGCGCATCAACACTATCGAAAGCGAGCTGGAGGGCGTCATCACCGAGGTGACGGCGCCGCAGATTCCGCAGCTTTCCGCCACGCAGCGGCTCTCCACCGGAGGGAACGCGCCCGTGGCCACCTCGGGAAGCACTTCCGGCACCTATTCGTCGAACTCGGGATCGTCGGGCGTCTCGGCGCCCACCATCGGCTCGTCGAAGAACGCCGACAGCTCCGTCGTGCTGATGTCCGTCTACAGCGTCAGCGACAACGGCATCTACACCACAGTCGGAAACTACACGAACGCCAAGATCCCCGAGTCGGTCATCCTCGGGGCGAACGAGCAGGTGCTCGAAAGCAAGGACGCGAACGGGTTCCTTCCCGACTACAACCTTTACTACGCCAAGCGCGCGTCCACCACCGACCCCGGCGACGACATAATCGCCTACGCCGACGGCAGCAGCATGAACGTATGGCGGAACCTGGCATGGACGCTGCTTTTCGCAGGGCTTGGAGCCATCGCGTTCCTGTTCCTGGTGAACATATTCTTCTCGAAGTGGGCCATGATGCCCATCCGCATGTCGATCAAGCAGCAACAGCAGTTCACTGCCGACGCCTCCCACGAGCTTAAGACGCCGCTGACCGTCATCCTGGCCAACACCGCCATACTGAAGTCACAGCCCGAGGCCAAGGTCGAGGACCAGATGCAGTGGGTGGAAAGCACGCACATGGAAGCCGAGCGCATGCAGCTGCTAGTCAACGACATGCTTGCCCTTCTGCGGCCCGACGGTCAGAAGCAGAACGTCGTGAAGGAGCGCGTCGACTTCACCGACCTGGTGGAGGGAGAGGTGCTCCAGTTCGAGTCCGTGGCCTTCGAACTCGGTGTGGAAATCGATGACGACATCGACGAAGGGGTCTACGTCGAGGGCGACGCCGAACGTCTTGGCCGCATGGTGGCGACGCTTATCGACAACGCCTGCAAGTACGCCGGAGACGGCATGTCCGTCGACGTCACCCTTCGCAAGACGCTGCCGAACGGCGTGCGCGAAAAGGCCGAGCTGAAGGTTCACAACGACGGGCCCGCCATTCCCGAGGAAGACCTGCCGCACGTCTTCGACCGGTTCTACCGCGCAGACAAGGCGCGTACCAGCTCGAAGGGCGGATATGGCCTGGGGCTGGCGATCGGGCAGGAGATCGCGCACGAGCATGACGGCACCATAGAGGTGGAAAGCTCCGAGGCCGACGGCACCACCTTCACCGTCACGCTGCCCCTGGCCGACTAACGCCGCCCGTGTCAGGGGACGTTCGTTTTTGACACATTCTTGCGCTGCAGCCTGTGGGGGCGCAGTTCACCTGCGCCCCCAGCCCGAAAGAACGTTATTCGGCGCTTTCCGAAGCAGGCTTCGTTTCGCCGTCCTGCTTTTCCAAACCCTTCATGGGCCTCACCTTCACGAACAACATGATGATGCCGCCAATTACGGCCAGAATTCCCAAAGGCGCAGCGCAGGCCTCGAATGCTCCGGCAGCGTCCACTATGTAGCCGACAACCAGAGGCCCAAGGGTCATGCCGATGTTCTGGCCAAAAGTGACGATTGCGAGAATGATGGCAGCATAGGCCGCAGAAGGTATGGTGTCGGGACCGATCGTGTACAAGGCAACCGGCACGAACGTACACACGAAGCCGATGAATATCAGAAGGGCGGCCTCGGATTCCACCGAAGGCATGCTGAACGCCATGAAGTATCCGATGGCCAGAAGGAACATGGCCGCCGCTGCGATCCACTTGCGGTTTTGGACCTTGATCCTGTCCAGCGCAACGCCGGCGATAAGCGCGGCAGGAAGACCCACTAGAGACATCCAGCTCACTGCCAGGTCGGCCGTGGCCATATCGGCACCGACTGTATCAACGAGATACGTGGGAGCATAGGTGGATATGCCGTAGTAGCCGATGTTGAACGCGATGAACACGCAGGGGATGATCCAAATGGCTGGCGTGGTCAGCAGCCTCTTCATGCTGATCTTCTCCTTGGTGTCCCCGATCTCCTTGTTGTCCTCGAAATCGATCTCGTGGGCTTTCCCAGGAATCAGGAACAAGGCCGCCAGAAGCGCGAGCACGCTTAATGCATTGACGAACCACCATACTCCCTGCCATCCGAAGTCGGTGTTCAGTGGAACGGCAACGTTCATCATCAAGAACACGGAAACCGTGTAACTTGCAGTGTTGAGCGAGTTCGGCAAGCCTCTTTTCTCGGGTGGGAAGAACGCCGCGATTACCGCGAATGCGGACACGTTGCATAGGCCCAAGGCCACGCCTTCCAGCGCACGGCTGAAAAGCATGACCCCGAAACCCGTCGCAAACGTTCCAACCAGCGAACCAACAAGCTGAAACGCCGCAGCAGCCACGGTTGCCCATTTCACGCCGATCTTTTCGATTATGGCCCCGGCAGGAAGCGCCATGATAAGCCCGAGCAGGCTCATGATCGACATGAGCCAACCGGAGTCGGCCAACGAAAGCCCTAGCGCCTCGTTGAGCTCGACCATGATCGGTGGGACCTTGTATTGCGCGGCGCTGTTCACGAAGTAGATCAGCAGGCCGCCGACAAGTGCAAGCCAAGCCACCTTCGGATTGTACAGACTTGATTTCGAGGGCATCTTCGCCACTTGTGTCGCTTCTTGCATTTTCATCCTCCTTAGTTTTGCATTCCTCGGGCGCCAGACAACGCCCGTTTTGCTCGTCCTTGCTTGCTATCCAAGGTCGTTCCTCGTCGCCCTCATCACCTCTTCCGCGGTCAGGTTCTTCATGCGCAGCGAGTCTCGGAAGCGGATTCCTTCGGGAACGTCGGTCACGTCTGCAACGTTCTCGAAGGTGTCCGGCAACGTCCCTCTCTTCTTTTGCAGCTCCATCAGCTTGTCGACGTCCAACGGAACCACGTTCTGCTTCGGCTGCAGCGGCTTGAAGACTTCATTGACGACGACATCGGATTCGGGCATTCCCTCAAGACGTCGGTCGTTGCCGTACTTCGCCACCATCTCGTCCATGGGGCCGAAGTCGAAGGCGCGAACGGGACATGCAAGCACGCACTGCGGAAGGTCTCCTGCGGCCAGACGGTCTATACACATCGTGCATTTCGACATCTTTGTGCCCGGCTCTTCCGATGCGAACTTAGGCGATCCGTATGGGCACGCATCGGCGCAGCTTCTGCACCCGACGCATTTGTCCTGGTCGACCAGCACCGCACCGAACTGGTCTTCCTTGAATATCGCTCCCTCGGGGCATGCAGGGATGCATGCCGGGTTTTCGCAATGGCCGCACGAGAAGGCAAGCTCGTGGATCCGCATGCTGGGGAACGCTCCCGTCTCCCATTCGTACACGCACATCCATTTCTCGGGACCCGGCTCCAAGTCGTTCCAGTCCTTGCATGCTGTGGCGCATGCCTGGCATCCATAACAGCGGGTCTGGTCGAAGAAGAAACCATACTGCGTCATGCGATCACTCTCCCATCTTCTCGACTTCGACAAGGCCACCGATCAGCAGCGCCCCCACCACATGAGGCCAATGCTCATCACCTATTAAGAAGTTGGGCGTCCCGCGGTGGTCTATACCCCAAGGCATGGAGGACGTCTTGTCCTCGATGTCAGGCGTGTACCATGCGCCATGAAACACCGCCGCGGTTCCCGGCGACATGCGCGAAGTCACGTACACCGGGAGCCGGATGTCGCCGAACTCGTTGTACACTCGGGCGATTTCGCCATCTGACAACCCACGCTTGGCGGCATCGGAAGGGCTCATCCAGACGGCATGGCGGTAGGTTTCGTCACGAAGCTGCGGATTCGCGTCCAGGCACGCATGCTGCCTATAGGCTGAGACTGGCGTGATGAGGGAAAGTGGATAGGACTGCGCCTTCGGGTGATAGAAGCTGTCGTTAGGCTCATTGCCTCCCATATAGAGCGGATTTATAACGGGATACGGCTCGAGGTGCCCTCGGTACCACGTCTCGTTGACCATGTCCACGGACTCGCAAAGCGTGGAGCTGAACTCTATCTTCCCCGTCAGGGTTCCGAACGGTGACCTTCCGTCCACGATGCCGCCCTTTTCCATATAGTTCTTGTACGGGTAGAACGCCTCGTCTATGGGTATTCGCACGATCGGCTTCTCCAAGAACTCCTCCCACGGCTTCGGCTCAACGCCAAGCTCGGCAAGCTTGCCCGTGCGGTCTTCCGCCCACTTGTCGTAGGCTTCGTGGTAGAGCTCATGGACGGCGTCGTCCCACTGCTCGATGGGCACGTCTGCAAGACGCGGGTTGTACTTGTCGACAATGCCAAGCCGCTTGGCCAGCTGTGTGTACATCCAGTGGCGCGGCCTCACCTCGCCAGGCGGTTCGCATATCTTGTCTGCATACATGAAGTAATTGCGCATGCCGTTGGGGCCGTACATGAAACGCTCGGACCCCAGCATGTAGTCGTCGCGACATTCGAACATCATGTTGATACCGGGAAGAACGATGTCCATGAATTCCAGCGATGCTTGCCCGTAATGCCATTGATAACCCCACACGAACTCGCATTTTTCCAGCGATTCGAGACGCTTGTTCGTCTTGTGGTGGCTTATCGGGTACTGGTTCTCCACGATCATCATCTTGATGTTCGGAAGCGGTGCCCCGGGAGGCGAACCGATGAGCCTGCGGTAGGCCTCTTCGGTGATCTCGCCCGAATCGTAACGCGGCCTGGAGATTATGGCCTCGGCGATCTTCTGGATGTTGTAGCAGACGGGCGGCTCGTATTCGGGCTCGGCCTGCTGCCAGTCCACTTCCGGGAACGGCATGCGCGCTGGAGTCACAAGGCTGCAGCCCGTCTCGCAACCGCCTGCGATGGAAAGATTGCCCGTCATGGCCTGCAGAAGCATGGCCGCGCTTGCGCAGTACTCGCCAAGATGGCGCTTGGCAGGCGCGTAGTAGAACTGCAGGTGCACGGGCTTGCTGGTCGCATAAAGCTTGGCGAAGGCACGAATCGTCTCGGCTGGAAGCGCACAGATGCTTTCGGCCCATTCGGGCGTCTTCTCTATGCCGTCAGCCTCGCCCATGACGTAGGCGCGCCACTTCTCGAAGCCTTCGGGCTCCACCCACTTCTCGACGTACTCGTGATCGTAGAGGTCTTCCGAGTAAAGCACGTTCGCAATCGCCAGAAGCATTGCGATGTCGGTGCCCGGCCGGATGGGGAGCCACTGGTCGGCAAGCGTCTCTGCGCTGTTCGTGTAACGCGGGTCGATGACGATTACCTTAGCGCCCTTTTCCTGCGCCAGCTTCATGTAGTAAGACACGCTTCCGAACCAACCGACCAGCGGGTCGATGCCCCACAGGACAATAAGGTTCGAATTGAGAAGGTCAGGCGCCTCGAAACCCACGCACACGTCGGTCTGGCCGTGGAATGCAGCGACCATGTCGAAGCCGAGGTGCATCTTCTCGCCAAGGGTGGTGCCCGAACACGAACTGTCCCCCCAGGCCGCCATTCCCATGCCGAACCATGGTGCAAGCTTGAACCCGCATTCCTCGAAGCAGTCGTCCACGCTGTGAGCCACGCAATATGGGCCGTACTTCTCCTTGAACTCGATCAGCTTGGCAGCTATGGTGTCCAAGGCCTCGTCCCAAGAGATGCGTTCGAAATGGCCGTTGCCCGGTCCTTTGCCTCCCACCCTTTTCATCGGATAGAGAATGCGGGTCGGGGCATTCAGCTCTCCTCGCCATGCATGGCCCATCGCACACGGCCTCATCTGTACCATGCCTTCGCAAAGCGCTTGATGGCTGACGTCCTCGCGAGGCATTCCCTCGTTGATGCTGTCGTCGGCCGACAGCGAGACCAACTTGCCGTCCTTGGTCTCGCACTTAACGATGCAGCTCGCATCCCAGCATCCGTTCTGTGCGCAACAGGTGTATTTGACCTGCGTGCCTTGATGTCTGGCGGACAGGTCGTCCACTACCTTTTCCCTACTCATCTCCCCTCCTATCTGACTCTTTTGCCGATGTGGGGATGATATGAAGCAGGCTGCAAAGAAGCGATTATCTAAACAAAGAATAATTCCTTGCTGGCGAGGCATATTGCAGGCTAAGTGAGAAGCTGCAATATTGCAGCATGCTCCCTTATTCCGCAATATAATCTCCCTGTTCGCAAGATGGAACATCGCATTGACTGGCCTATCGAGAGAGACGGCTATGACAAAGCTTCCGCGATACGAAGGCATACTCATCGATCTGAGCACTGCCGGCATCCTGGCGTCGTCGGAATCGAAGCTTGCCCACTTTGACGCAATGGCGTCTAAGTGCGCGCTAAGGGACGCGCTAAAGCGGCAGCTGATAAGGGTCGATGCGATATGTTCGAGCAATGTCGATGGAAGACGCGTGCAATACGAAGACGTGGCCCTTCTAGAGGCTGCGGTTATGAACTCGCCGTTTTCGGACGACGACAACACTACGCTTGTGAAGCTGGCAAGAAGGTCCGGGTTCACCGGCGGCCTGGACAACGTCGTCTGCTATCGGTACATGAAAACCATCGAATGGGTCTCCAGGAACATCTGCTCGGGGATGCAAATCGACAAGAACATCTTCAGCGCAGTAAGGCTTCTATACAACGAGAACGAAATCAAGATCCTCGCAAGCTTGGAAGAATCCAGCATCAATGACTTCGAGTTCGACGAAAGCGCAGACCTTGTTCGTGACAACAAGCGATTCGACGAATTGCTCCAGGAATACGTGGACCTGATAAACTCTGACACGCTGCTGATTCCGGCCCAGGCCGAACTGTCCCACGCCCATCTGCAACTCATGAAGCCATATGCAGGCAACCTTGATGCCTTCGAAAGAATATTCTCGTACGTCGTGTTTTATCGGAGGGGGCTTCTGACGGATTCCATTGCGCCCCTTGCCGCAGGGCCCTGCCTCGACATCAAACAACACGCTCGGTCGATTGCCAGCAACATGGCGAGCATCGCCACAGGGACGTTCACTCCCGAAATCGTACAAGAAGTGTTTCAATCCACGGCATTCTGCACTAGCGTGTCGACAAGGCTCGCCATGATCTGCTTGAACATACTGGAAGCATTGTGGGCGAATGCACAGAAGAAGATCGACATCGTGCGTCGCGATTCCACCTTGATGGACCTCGCGAAGCTGTTCCTTGAGTGGCCCTACCTTACAGTGGCCATCGCTGCAGAAAAGCTCGACCGCAGCTTTTCGGCCACGAACAACGCCATGCACACGTTGATGAAATGCGGGTACATCTCTGAAAGCGGAAGGCTTTCGAAACATCGACTGTTTTGCGCAACCGAGCTGGTGGAGGCCTTTCAGAGCATGATGAACCGGGTGATATCCGACAAGTCTCTCTCCCGAGACGACCTTCTCAGCGAAATCCTGGAGAGAACGTCTCGCTTCGAGTGACAGCGTTTGGCACTATAGCGAATGTAGACGCACGAGGGTGCGGAGGCGGTCGAGGCTGGCGTCGACGTCAGATTGGCGCGCCTGCCACTTCCAATTGCCTTCGGCGGTTCCGGGAACGTTCATGCGAGCCGAGTCGTCGAGCTGCAGCACGTCCTGCAGCGACATGAACACGACGTCAGCGCCCGACCCCACGACACGCCTTGCCAGCTCGTCGGCAACGCGCCGGGCTTCGTCGACCTGGTCTTCCCCTTGCAGGCCATAGCGCGCCTTCACCCAGCCAAGCAGCGTCGACGTGTCATGCGTGCTGGTGAAGCACGCCTTGCCAGGCTTCGGTTGCCACCACTGGCGTGGGTCGCCGTCGAAGAACTGCACGACGTCCATGCCCGTGAAGTTGGCCTCGGCCATCAGGCGCTTCACCTGCGGCGTGATTATCCCCAGGTCTTCCGCAAGCACCGGCAGCGGTCCCAACTTCTTGTAGGCACACCTGAACAAGTCTATGCCCGGGCCTGGCAGCCACCCCCCTTCCGTGGCCGGCTTGCCCGACGGCACCGAATAGTACGACTCGAACCCCAGGAAGTGGTCGATACGCACATGGTCGTACCATTCGAAGGCGCGCTGGAAACGGTCGAGCCACCAGTCGTACCCGTTCGCGCGCAGCGCTTCCCAGTCGTAGGTGGGATTTCCCCAAAGCTGGCCTTCCGCAGAGAACTGGTCGGGCGGCATGCCGCCCTGGCTTGTCAGCTGGCCTTCGGAATCGAGCGTCAGGTACTCGGGATGCATCCATGCGTCGGCGGAATCGGCCGAGACGTATATGGGCATGTCGCCCACGATCTTCACGCCGCGCTCATTGGCATACGCGCGAAGCTCGCGCCACTGCCGGTCGAACGCGAACTGCCGAAGGCATTCCACCTTCATGCCCTCCGACAGCTCGGGCGATTCGACAAGCTGCGGGCTGAACCGGCGGTAGCGCTCGGGCCAGTCGCGCCAAAGAGCGCCCTGCTGCTTATCCTTTATGGCGGAGAAGGCCGCATAGGGCAGCAGCCATTCGCGGTTCTCGTCCACGAATTGCCGGAACTCGTCGGTATCGGCCAGGCCGTCGAACGTGGTGCCTTGCTCCAGAAGGCGCACGTTCCCGGCAAACGCCGAAAGTCCCGCATACGGCGATCCGTACTCGTCGGTGGGGTTCAACGGAAGCACCTGCCAGTAGCGCACGCCGCCCGCAGCCAGCCAGTCAACGAACCGCTTGGCCGGCGCGCCTAGGGTCCCGGAACCCAGACTGCGTCCGTCCGCGTCCTCGTTCGGAACCGACGTGATGTGACAGATGACGCCCAACCCTTTGCCGAGCGGTTTCTGCAGCCCCGCGTCCAGCTGGAACACGCATGCCTGCATAGGCCCTATGGTGCTCCGGAAGATGCCGTCCTCCAACGTTACGGGCCATTCGGGAAGCTGCCCGCTTTCGTCGGTGGCCAGAACGCAGCGCGGCGACGCGTTCGAGAAGCGCAGCGCACGCACTTCGGCGTCGGACAGGCCCGAGGCGGCGTCTACCAAGTCGATCACGAAGTCGACCTTCCGGTTCGACCTGTTCGCCACGCACAGTATTGCGCCGTCCAGCGTGGGGTGCCCGCCTTCTTCGCCAGCCATGCGCAGCACGCACGTGACGTCCCTTCCATAGGAATAGAACGCCGCCGCGCCATGCTTCAGCACGGGCGAGTCGGCCCGCATCTTTCCCAGCGCCTGGTAAAGCCCCGTCAGGTCGCGGCCGCAGTCGGAACGCCAGCCGTCCCATGGGAAGGTGCCACGATCGAACGGGTCGCGGCCGCCCTGCATGCCGCGCTCGTCGCCGTAGTACAGGCAGGGCACGCCAGGCAGCGCATACTGGATGCATGCGAGGATGCGCTGCAGCAGCGCACCTTGCGCGTCAGCCTCGTCGGTGATGCCTGCAACCATCGAAGCCTGCTCGTCGCGCGGACGGTCGCGGAATTCCACGCCCAGGTCCAGCACGCTGCGCACGCGTTCGACGTCATGGGACGAAAGCAAGTTCATGAGACCGTGGTAAAGAGGCGCCGGGTAGTTGGACTTCTGCATCTTGAGGAACGCCACCAGCTGCGGCGCATCCACGCCGCCAAGCGCGAACTGCAGCAGCTTGTCGCGAAGCGGGTAGTTCATCACCGTGTCCAGCGCCGTGCCCAGCGCATACGTGCGCCGGCTTCCGTAGCTTTCCTTGGTGGTGGGGTCTTCCCACACCTCGCCGATTATCACGGAATCGGGAAGCGCCGCCTTCGCGGCCTGGCGGATCTTTTCCAGCACGTCGTCGGGAAGTTCGTCGGCAACGTCCAGCCTGAAGCCGCTGGCCCCGTGCGCCACCCATTCGGCCAGAAGGCCGTCGCCGAACACGAACTGCTGCCAGGAGGGGTCGTGTTCCTCCACTTCGGGAAGCGTGGGGTCGTTCCACCAGCAGCGATAGGGTGCATATTGCGTGCCATGCTCGAAGTCGTACCACGAACGATAAGGCGACCCCTCGCCTTGTGCGGCTCCGAACGAGTCGTAGGAGTCGTCGAGGTTGAAATACTTGCTGGACGAGCCGGTGTGCGAAAGCACCGTGTCCAACACCAGGCGAATGCCGCGCGTTGTCGCCGCTTCGCTCAAGCGCTCGAAATCCTCCCAGGTGCCCAGGATGGGATCGACCTGCTGGTAGTCGCCGGTATTGTATCGATGGTTCGACCTGGCCTCGCAGATGGGGTTGAGGTACAAAACCTCCACTCCGAGGGACGCCAGATAGTCCAGCTTGCTTTCCATCCCGGAAAAGGTTCCGCCGAAGAAGTCGACCGGATCGTACGACTCACCCCAGTCCGGAGGCTCGTTCCAATCCTCGTGAAGGCGCACTGGCCATCCGCGACCAAGATGCGAGTCGACGCCCTCGCGGCGGATGCCTTCGCTTCCACGCGCGAACCTGTCGGGGAACGCCTGGTACATGACGCTTCCCGTGTACCATTCGGGAACCGTGAACCCAGGATCGTAAACCGTCAGCTGGTATGCGGGAATGCCGTGTGTCAGGGGGCGTTCGCTTTCGAGAGACCGCATCTGACGCGAGCGTTCTCGCACGACCCG
>CABVEH010000007.1 GCA_902497215.1 uncultured Eggerthellaceae bacterium
GCTTGGGATTCTTGGCCCTCGCCATGTCCATGGCGCCCTCAAGGCGCCCCGCAAGGGTGTCGTCGTCGACGTAGACCACCGTGGGGGTGGAGTCGTCGCCGGCGTCGGTGGTTATCTGCACCAGCAGCATGTCCTCGTTGGGCTCCACCGAAAGCATCTCGGCGCTGAGTATCTTGGAGGACGGGTTGGTGGCGAGCGCCAGGTTCGACATGCGCGAGGCCACCGAGCGGGTGAAGTCGTCCATCCCGAACAGGCACAGCGAGTTGTGGTCCAGCACGTCGGCGGCACGAGCGAAGCCAAGCGGCCCCACCTTGTGGTGCGCGCCCTTCCCCACCCACGAATGCTGCAGGTTGTGCAGCTCGGCGTAGGTGTAGGCGCCTGCGATGCCGTCGGAGGGAAGCCCCAGGTTCATCTGGAACTTGCGCAGCGCGTCCTCGGTGTGCGCGCCGAAGACGCCGTCCTCGGCGCCGTAGAAGAAGCCCAACGCGCCAAGCGCCTGCTGCAGCTGCAGGACGTCGTGGCCGTGGAAGTAGGGCATGCGCAGATGCAGCGTGCGGTCTCCCAGGTTGTAGGTGGCATCGACGAGCGCGGCCCACACCTTGTCGTCCACTTCCCCGGCTTCGGCCGCCTCGTTGGCAGGGCCGCAGTTGTGCTTCTGGCAGAAGGAGCGCACGGCGTCGGCGGTGCGTTCGCCGAACACGCCGTCGACGTTCCCTTCGTCCAGGAAGCCCACCAGGTGCAGGCGTTGCTGGATGTCCTCTACGGGTGCGCCCTTCGAGCCTTTTCCGATAGTCTTCACGGCTTCACCTACTTAAGGCGGTTGACGAACCAGTCGGCCATGGATTCCAGCAGGTCGCGTGCGTTGCTCGGCTCGATCATGTCGCGCAGGCGGTTCTTCGCTATGGAGGTGAGGTTTTCGGCGTAGGTGCGCGCGTAGTCGATGGACCCCGACTTCTGCATGAGTTCGACGGCTTCGGCTAGAACGGCCGGGTCCTTCTCCTTCGAGGAAAGCACTTCTATCAGGCGCTCGCGGTCGGCGCCTTCCAAGGTTTGCAGCGCGTGTACCACAACGAGCGTGCGCTTGCCTTCGGTGATATCGTCGCGGAAGCCCTTCTTCGTGGATTCCTCCTTGCCCACCAGGTTCAGCAGGTCGTCCTGGATCTGGAAGGCAAGCCCCGTGTCGAGGCCGTAGTTGCGAAGGGCCTCTATCTCGGCTTCCGACCCGCCGCCGACTATGGCGCCTATCGCCAGCGGCACCGCGCCGGAGTAGTGGGCGGTCTTGTGCGTGGCCATGACCAGGTAGTCCTCGGGCGAGATGTCGTATCGCTCGTCGCGCGCCCAGCCCAGGTCGAGGGCCTGGCCTTCGACGGTGCGGCGCGTCATGTCGATCAGTTCGCCCACCACGCGCACCTTTGTGGAGTCGTCGAGCGCCGGGTCCTTTATGACGGTGCCGTTGACCAGCATGAGGGCAAGGTCGCCCATGTTGATGGCCGGACCCACCCCTTCGGTGAGGTGCAGGCACGGGGCGCCGCGGCGCAGCTCGGACTCGTCGGCGATGTCGTCGTGGATGAGGGCCGCGGTCTGGAAGTGCTCGATGGCGGATGCGGCCGAGGTGGCCGCATCGACGTTGCCGCCCACCGCCAGGCATGCGGTGAAGCATATCAGCGGACGGTGCCGCTTCCCGCCGTTGGCGCTGTAGCGCTTCAGCGGACCGTACAGGTATTCGTCCATGTCGGGATGGGTTCCCGACGGGATGTAGGAGTTGATGATGTCGCCGAGCTTGCCGGCGTAGGAGTCGAGGTACTCTTCGAACGTCGCCGGCGGCTTCTCTATGGAATTCAGGATCGAGCTTACGGTCTCCATGGCGCCTTACTGCGAATCACGCGATTGATGGATTAGTTGCCAGCGTGGCCGGCCATTGCATTATACATAATCATGCCCTCCAGTATGTCCGACTCGCTGGCCGTGAAGCTGCCCTGTCCCAGCGCCGACATCGCTTCCTGAAGGATAGCCATGCCGGCCACGATGACAGGGGCGCGCCGCGGGTCGAGCCCTACCACGTGCTGTAGCTCGTCGAGCGTCATGGAGGCGAGGGCGTCGCAGATGGCGCGCAGCTCGGCGCCTGTGACCACCGACCCGTGAACACGCGCGGAATCGTACACCGCCATGCGCTCGCGGATGCTCACGGCCGAGGTGGCCGTGCCTGCGACGGCGAGCATGCGGAAAGGGGCGTCGGTCGCGACGGCGATCGTCGCAAATTGTTCGCGAATCCATCCGCGGGCGGCGTGCAGGGCCTCGGCGCTGGGCGGGTAGCCGTCCCAGAAGCGCTCGGTGACTCGGCGGCATCCGACGTCGAACGAATGGGAGAACGTCGGTTCCTCGCCCGCGACGCCGACGGAAACCTCGGTGGACCCTCCTCCCACGTCGACCACCGCCACGTTCTCGCCGGCGAAGGCCGACGAGGCGCCCATGAACGACATCATGGCCTCGGTGCCGCCCGATATGACGTTCAACCTGAAGCCGCGCTCTTCCATGAGCGCGGCGAACTCGCCGGAGTTATCGGCGTCACGCGATGCCGATGTCGCCATGACCAGGGTGTTTTCCATGAGGTCGCCGCGCACGTCCAGTTCGCGGAGCTTCGCCGCGAAGCCGTCGATGGCCTCGGCCACGCGGGCAAGCGCGGCCTGCGAGAGGCGATGGGTGGCGTCCACGCCTTCGCCCAGGTTGGTCACGGCGTATTCCTTGATGAGGGGTTTGACCAAGGGAGACCCGTCTGCGGCTGCAGAGACGTCGGCCACCAGCATTCGGCAGGTGACCGTGCCGACGTCTATGGCGGCGTAGCGCCCTTCGCGGACCATCGGCTAGCTCGAGTAGCCGAAGAAGGCGTCGAGCACCGGCGAGTACCACGTCTCGGGGGCCGAGACGGAGCCGGGGGCGACGTTCGACGAGAACTCGGTGTTGTCGACTATGTTTGCGCCCTTGACGGTGGCCGTCTGCTCGCCCTTCTTGACGTAGCCGAGGTCGGTATGCGCCTTGTCTTCGACGCCCTCTTCGGACCTCAGCGAGTCGATGGTGGACTGCAGCGTGTTGCTTCGGGCCGCCACCGCCGCGTACTCGGCCTGAAGGCGGTCGGTCTCGCGCATCTGCTGGTAGTACTGCTGTGCCGGGCCGTACAGGGTGACGGCGACCAGCGCGAACACCGCCACGCCGGCAAGGGCGCGCACGAGCCCGCGCGGCATCTTGGACAGGTTCGCCTTGGGGATGGACACGCCCGAGGCGGCGTTCTTTATCGCATCGCCGGCGGCCTTGGCCTGCAGCTTGGCTGACTTCTTGTGCGAGGCGCCCATCTTGCCTTCGTAGACCGCAGCGCGCGGGCCGCCTTCGCCCTGTGCGCCCTGCGGCTGCGAACCCGAACCGCTTGGGCCGGAATCGCCGTACGCGGCGTTGAACTTCTTCTCGGCCTTCGCCTTGTTGCGCGCCTTCTTCTTCTCGTCGATGCTGCTGCGCATCTTCTTCGAGAACGCGCGGACGCGCGACTTGCTGCGCTTGTCTTGCTTGCGCGACTCCTCCTGGGCGCGCGCCTCGGCCTCTATCTCTTCCTCGGTGCGCATGGAAAGGGCGCCGTCGCGCTCGACGCCGCGGGCGATCTTTATCTCCTTGCGGGACTGCTTGCGTCCCTGCGTGCGCTTGGCGGCTTTCGCAGGGGCCTGCTTGGAAGGCTTTGCGGCCTTCCTTGCGGCAGGCTTCTTCGAAGTTGGGCCCGACTGGCTGGAAAGCGGCTTGGTGATCGCCTGGGTGACGGAGCCTTCGGAAGACTTGCGCGCAGACGTGCGCTTCGCGTCGTCGAACGAGACGATGCGGGCGTTTTTCTTCTTCTGCAGCTGCGTGGATTGTCTGGGCTTCGTACCCAAAAGGCTCCTAATCGTTTCGTTCGTGCATGGTGCGTTTGGCGTGCGTTTGTGTCCGGTTTGCAATTAGGTGCTTACAGGGTAACACCCTCGTTGCGGCGTTTGAAGCGTTTTCACGGAAAAAAGACGGCGAACGCTCGCTTGGTGACGCTGCTCGGGTCATCTGTCACATTTGCACCAGAAGCGCAAATGTGACAAATGACCCGAGCAGCGTCACCAAGCGAACGTCCCCTGACACGCTAGTCGAGGTCGAGGGAGTCGATGAAGGCCATCCACTTCTCGAAGGAGTCGTCGCTGATCGCGTGCTCCATCTTGCATGCCTCCTGCTCGGCGACCTCGGCGTCGATGCCCAGCGCCTTGTTGAGGAACCGCGTTAGCGCACGATGGCGGCTGAACACCTTGTTGCCGTAGGTGACGCCGTCTGCAGTAAGGGTAATGTCGCCGTAATAGGGCTGGTCGACGAAGCCCTTCTGTTTGAGCACGCCCACAGCCTTGCTGACCGACGCCTTCGACACGCCCATCTTCTCGGCGACGTCCACGGCGCGTATGGACTGCGTGGCCGTAGCGCCAAGCATGACCATGGCCTCCAGGTAGTCCTCGTGTGTCATCGACAGCGTGTTCATGGGCATATGGTAGCACGGCTGCAAGCATGTGACGTGGGAGGAACACGATGCCTTTCGAGCATGAAACGCTATTCGATTTAGGTATTTGAATGGACACGGGTCGAACCTGAAAATATATGCATCGGAATTCACCCCCAAGAAGGAGCCTGCTCCCCCATGAAAGCACGAAGCATCGACTTGTCCGTCATGAAAGCCATGGCTGCTGCGATTCTCGCGGCTTGCATCGCGTTGACCATGACCGGATGCCAAGGCGCGACAGGCGCCCCTGAAGCATCTTCCGGAAGCTCTTCTTCGGCGTCTTACGCAGCAGCAAACGAGAACGCTTCTTCCGCCTCGAGCACAAACAGCGCCGCAAGCCCGGCTGCCACGGAAACGGATGAACCCTTGCCCAACACCAGCAACGAGGCCGCACGCATCGTCATCGCCGCAAACGGGCGCGAACTTCAGGCACAGCTGGCCGACAACCCGTCGGCCCAGGCGCTGGCCGATCTCCTGGCGGCAGGCCCGCTGACCATATCCATGCACGACTACGGCAACATGGAGAAAGTCGGCCCCATAGGGCAAACGCTTCCCGCCACCGACGTGCAGACCACCACCGAGCCGGGCGACATAATCCTCTACCAGGGCAATCAGCTGACGATCTACTACGACACCAACTCGTGGAACTTCACGCGCGTAGGGAAGATACTGGACGTCACAGGCCCCGAGCTGCTTGACATCCTGGGACCAGGCGACGTCGCCGTGACGTTCTCGCTTGCATAGGACGAACCCTTCGCAAACAATCCGGTCAAAACGATTTCATCAGAGGAGCAGCCATGTTGACCGAACAGCAGATAGAGCAATTCAGGGCGAATCGTGCGAAAGGGCTTGACATCGTCCCCGGCACCGAGGACGAGCGCGTGATGCACGAGGCCGTGCAGGAGTCGCTGCGCATCGCCGCCGAGATGAACGGCGGCTACCGCACGCCGGAGGAGATCCGCACCCTCTTCGAACGGCTCACCGGCCATTCGGTGGACGAGGGATTCCGCATCTTCCCGCCCTTCACGGCCGACTTCGGCAAGAACATCACGGTAGGCGCAAACGTGTTCTTCAACAGCGGATGCCGCCTGCAGGACCACGGCGGCATCTTCATCGGCGACAACGTGCTCTTCGGCCACAACGCGGTGCTTGCCACGCTCGACCACGACCTGGACCCGGCCCGCCGCAGCCTTCTGCACTGCGCGCCCATCCACATCGGGAACGACGTGTGGGTGGGGGCGAACGCCACCATCACGAAGGGCGTCACCGTGGGCGACGGCGCAGTGATCGCAGCAGGCGCGGTAGTCACACGCGACGTTCCGCCGCGCACCGTGGTCGGCGGCGTGCCGGCGAAGGTGCTCAAGGAGATCGACGCGGACGCCCAACGGGCGGCTGCGGTGGCATGACCCGTCCAAGCGAGCGAAAGGGAGGCCCTATGGAATACCGCACGCTGCCCCACGGGGGCGAGAGGATAAGCGTCGTCGGCATCGGCATGGGAAGCATCCACAACGCCCCGACGTCCGAGGTCGTGGACGCCGTCCACGCCGCCCTCGACGCAGGCGTCAACCTCTTCGACTTCATCCCCAGCGAGGCGTCCGCATTCGAGGGATACGCGAAGGCCTTTTCGGGCGGGGTGCGCGAGAAGGCGATGTTCCAGGTCCACCTCGGGGCCGACTACTCCAGCGGCAAGTACGGATGGACCACCGACGCCAGGACGGCCATCAGCCAGTTCGAGGAGCGCTTGCAAACGCTGGGCACCGACTACGCGGACTTCGGGTTCATACACTGCATCGACGAGGACGCGGACTTCGACAAGGTGATGAACGGCGGCATCTGGGACTATGCGCTGCGCATGAAGAAGGAGGGCGTCATCCGGCACCTCGCCTTCAGCACCCACAGCACGAACATCGCGCGACGCTGCCTCGCGACCGGCGAGATGGACCTAGGGATGTTCAGCATCAACCCCATGTACGACTACACGGACGAGTCCGACTACGGGAAGGGCGAGGCCGCCGACCGCGCAAGGCTGTACCGGGAGTTCGAAGCGGCCGGCGTGGGCATATCGGTCATGAAGGCGTTCGCCGGAGGGCAGCTGCTCGACGCGAAGGCCTCGCCGTTCAAGCGCGCCCTGACGAAGTACCAGTGCATACAGTACGTCCTCGACAAGCCCGGCGTGCTCACGGTGCTCCCCGGAATCCGCGGCAGGAGCGACCTGGACGAGGTGCTCGGCTTCGCGGACGCCTCGGCCGAGGACCGCGACTACTCGGTGGTGGGGAGCTTCGCGCCTCCAGCCGACAAGGGCGCATGCGTCTACTGCAACCATTGCCAGCCATGCCCGCAGGGGCTGGCCATCGGCCTGATCAACAAGTACTACGATCTCGCGCGCCTGGGGGACGCCCTGGCCGCGGAGCACTACCGACAGCTGGAGCACCGGGCGACGGAATGCGTCCACTGCGGTCATTGCAACAGCCGATGCCCCTTCGGCGTCGACCAGAGCACGCGCATGGAGGAGATCGCCGCATACTTCGCATGACGGGGGCGGCCTATCGTCCCAGGCTGCGTGCCCGCCGTCACCGATCCCCCGCCGCAACTCATGCAACGACCTCCTGCGTGGCTTCGTCCTGCTGCCTCCTCACGGCGTCCAGGAACACCTGCGCCTGACGGCTGGGCAGCGTCTTGCGCCAAACCAGGCCATGCTCGGAAACAAGGGCGGGGTCGAGGGGCACGAAACGCAGGTCCGAATCGGTGTCGGCTATCAGCCCTTCGTAGGCCAGGGCCACGCCGACCCCTTTCCTTACCAAGAACTTCGCGTTCATGGCCAGGCTGTATTCGGCGACCACCTCTACTTCGTCCGCCGCATCGCCCAACCATTCGCGAAGCTTGCCGGTCTTCGTGCCCTGGCGGGACGTGATGAGAGAGCGGGTGGCGATATCTTCCACCTCGACTGCGTCGAGTTTCGCGAGCGGGTCGTCATCCCTGACGATAGCTCCCCACCTATCCTTATGCGAAAGAGGCAGGACGTTCATGTTCGCATGGGGCTGCAGCTCGCATTCCAACAGGAAGTCGAACTGACCGCGCACGAGGCCGTCGGTCAGTTCCGCTGTCGTGCCGCTGTATAACTTGAAGTCCACTTCCGGGTATTCCCCTCTGGTGGAAATCATGGCGTCGGCAAGCTGCTCCATGGCCCGGGTTTCCCCGCACCCGATGTGCACGCTGCCCGACACCGTCATGGACGGCAGCTTGACGTCCCCTTCCGCCTTCTCGGCAAGGTCGACTATGGATTCGGCGTACTTGGCCAGCATTGCCCCGTGCTCGGTAGGCGTGACTCCGGAATGGCTGCGGGTGTAAAGAGAGCGTCCTAGCTCCCGTTCCAGTTCCGACAGCTGTCTTGACAGCGTAGGCTGGGTGACATGCAGCCGCTTCGACGCGTTGGTGATGCTTCCTTCTTGGAGAACCGTCAAAAAGTAGCGCAGGGTGCGGAGTTCCATGGTCATGCCTTTCAAGCATTTTTCTTTTTCCAATATAGGTATTTTACAAGGTTTTCGCGGCTTCATACACTGAACGCCAAGGACACGCTCACATATGGGCGAAAGAGGAGAGGAAGGGGAAACGCATGTCATTGCTTGACAAGAGCATCAAGCGCCGTGATTTCCTTCGCATCAGTGCCAGGGCTGCCGCATTCGCAGCCGTTTCCGGGACCATGGCCGTTGGCCAGGCCTATGCCGAAGAAGGACGCACGTTCGATGCCGTGGACCATGACGCGCAGGTCATCGACGGCGACGGCAAATGGGTTCCGATCCACTGCCATCAGAACTGCAACCAGATGTGCCTGAACATGGGCTACGTGGTGGACGGCGTCGTGGTGCGGCAGAAGACCGACGACAGCCACGAGGACAGCTTCGACTGCCCCCAGCAGCGCGGATGCCTGCGCGGACGCAGCCTGCGCCAGCAGGTGTACAACGCCGACCGCATCAAGTACCCGATGAAGCGCAAGAACTGGCAGCCCGGCGGCGGAGAAGCGGCCCATGGCGAGTTGCGCGGCAAGGACGAATGGGAGCGCATCACGTGGGACGAGGCACTCGACCACATAACGAACGAGCTCAAACGCGTCTACAGCGAACACGGGCAGAACGCGGTCGTCGTCAACG
The DNA here is from genome assembly GCA_902497215.1 of uncultured Eggerthellaceae bacterium. The sequence continues at coordinate 8,698 of CABVEH010000007.1, forward strand.
GCTGGCGCTGGGCGCCTGCTTCGGCGATGTTCCCGGTAATGGGCGGAGCGGTGTACAACACCGAGACCGAGTCGTTCGGCTGCTGGGCCTTCCAGACGGAGGCGCTGGGCATGTATTCCCATGGCGACCATCCCGACATCATGATGGCGCCGGACAAATACGACCTGCCCAACGCCGACACCATCGTGCTGTACGGGTGCAACCCTGCATGGGCCCAGCATTCCAGCATGCCGTCCTTTCGTTCACGAAATCCCAGTCGAACGAAGTTCGTCTTCGTCGGCCCCGACTACAACGTGACCGCCGCCAACCTCGGCGCCAAATGGATCCGCGTGCGCCCAGGCACCGACACCGCGTTCCAGCTCGGCGTCATACACGAGATGCTGAAGCAAGACGAGGAGAAGGGCGACGTCATCGACTGGGATTTCGTGAACGAAAGGACGGTCGGATTCACCCCGGAGACCATGCCGGAGGATGCGACGACCGACGAGAACTACCGCGACTACATCCTGGGCGAATACGACGGCGTGCCCAAGACCGCCGAGTGGGCCAGCGAAATCTGCGGGACCCCGGTGGAAGACATAGCATGGTACGCCGACCTCGTGGGCAAGAACAACAAGGTGATCCTCCTGCACAGCTATGCTGCATCCAGGTACCTGGGCGCAGAAAACCTTCCCCAGGCCTTCATGACGGTGGGTGCCCTGGGAGGCCATTACGGCAAGTCGGGCCACGGCTGCGCTGCCATATACACGTGGGACGCTGGCGATTCCGGGTACCGGCTCATCCAGCACGCCGGCGGAGACTACGGCTACATCGACAACCTGGTGGCGTCGCCTGCAGCAACAGGGCCGAACCGCAACATCGAGGGAAACTCCTGGTGGGATTCGCTTGACCGAGGCACGTACATATCGACCTCGGAAGGGCCTTACGACCTTGGAAGCGGAGACGACCCCACGAAACTTCGCGCCAACACCCCCACCTATCACGCAGCCAAGGAGATGCCTGTCAACCCGCGCATCCTGTTCGCCACCAACTCGAACTTCATGCAGACGCGGGGGAACCTTCCCACCGCCATCAAGGTGATGCGCCAGGCCGACATGTGCGTCTCCATGGAGATAAAGAACTCGCTGACCGCCCAGTTCGCCGACATCGTGCTTCCCGTGGCCACCCATTGGGAAGGCAACGACGACGAGAGCTGGGGCGAGCTCTGCTGGCCGTCCCCCTTCGGCGACGGCAACGGCCAGAAGCAGCGCAAGGACGCACTGCTGGCCTGGCATCCGCTCGTGAAGCCGATGTTCGAGGCGCGCGAGGAGAAGCGCATCTGCCGCGACATCCTGACGCGGATGGGCTGCGACCCGGACGAGGCGTACCCGAAGAGCAACTACGACCAGTGGCTTGGCTACTTCCTGGGGATGAGGGAGCTTTCTCCCGACCTTCAAACCTGGGAGCCTGTCATCACCTGGACGGCGGAAGACAACGAGAAATACCATGCCGACTATCCCGTGCAGCAAGGGAAGGTGTCCTTCGACAAGTTCATGGAGGACGGAAGCTACGTGGTCGCCAGGTCGCAGAACGACAGACGCAACTACGTGGGATACCGCGACGACAAGCTTGGCATGGGCGAGAATGGCGAGGTCGTCGTTGCCGACACGGCTTGGCCCCGGCCTTCCAAGTCCGGCAAGCTGGAGATCTACTGCCAGTTCAAGGCCGACAACGCCAACCGCATCGGGCTGAACGACGAGCCCATCAAGCCCTACGCCAACTACTTCGTCCCGCGTCGGGGCTACCAGGAGACGTTCGACGACTGGGACGCCAAGAAGAAGGGCAAGTATCCCCTGCAGGCCTACACCCCGCATTACATGCGCCGTGCCCACACCTGCTACGACAACATGCCCTGGACCCAGGAGGCGTTCAAGAATCCGGTGTTCATGAACGAGCAGGACGCGGAAGAGCGCGGCATCAAGGCAGGCGACACCGTGGAGTGCTTCAACCAGTTCGGAAGCATGCTGCGCAAGGCCCAGCCTCTGCGCTCCATGATGCCTGGCACGGTGGCCATACCCCATGGCGTGCACACCGTGCTCGACGAGTCGGACCCCGACCATATAGTCGATCGCGGCGGTTCGGAGCAGATGCTTTCCGACGGGACACAGTCCAACTACTTCCCCCAGGTTGACGGGTACAACAGCCTGATCATCGACGTGAAGAAGTACGACGGGAAGCCGCTCGAGGAGGACTACGAGCGGCCGCCGTTCCTTGCCAAGGGCGTAGACGCCCAGGACACGCCGACCTACAACGACGACAAGACCGCCATGTACGGCTCTGAGAGCTCTCGGTAACAAGGAGGACCATAATGGCTTTGGGTTTCTATGTGAACATGGACCACTGCATCGGGTGCCGAACCTGCCAGGTCGCCTGCAAGGACCGCCACGACCTTCAGAACGTAGGCGTGCGTCCCCGCCGGGTCGAAAGCTATGAGGCCGGGGCGTACCCCGACGTGGCCATGTACCACGCCACCATCAGCTGCAACCATTGCGATGACCCCGCCTGCATCAAAGGCTGCCCCACCGGAGCCATGCACAAGGCGGATGACGGCACCGTCGTGCATGACGACTCGCGCTGCGTGCTCTGCAAGATGTGCATGACCACATGTCCATACGGCGCGCCGCAGCATGACCCCGTGAAGGACATGATCGTGAAATGCGACGGCTGCAAGGACTTGCGGGACGCCGGGCACGAACCGAACTGCGTCGCCGCGTGCCCCATGCGTGCAATCGAGTTCGGCGACATGGACGAACTGCGCCGCAGGCACGGCGACGACGTGACGAGCGAGCTTCCGGTGACGGCGCCTGCAAGGTACACGCATCCGAACCTTCTCATCAAGGCGGCATCCGGTGCGGAACGCACCGACGTGCATCCGGTGACGCTATGATGCCTGACGCAGTCCACGCATCCACGGCCGTCGCAGACCGGCCCGAGTTCGAGCAGGACGCCCTTCAAATGGAGGCGCTCCTGCTCGCCCGGACCTACCTGTACGAACTCGCCTCCAAGCTGCTTGGAGGCACTCCCGACGAGAAGGTGCTGGCTATCGCAGTTTCGAGCACGACCCAGGACGTCATCGAGGAGTTCGCAGGCGCCAGCGACGAGCTTGCCGCGTTTGCGGAGTTCCTCGAGGGGCTTCGCGGACGCGATTTCGGCAGGCTTCTGGAAGGCTCCCGAAGCGAACATACGCGCATCTTCGTCGGCCCCGCTGCGCTCCCGGCGTCCCCTTACGAGTCGCCATACGTCGGCAACCACGACATGGCGCTCTTCCAGGAGAACACGTTGGAAGTCAGGCACGCCTACGAAGACGCCGGCCTTCGCCCTCGTCGGGTTCAGGCCATTCCGGACGACCATGTGGCAATGATGTGCTCGTTCATGGCCGCGATGTCGCAGCATTCGCTGGATTCGTTCCTTCGCGGCGACGCCGCTGCTCTTGAAGGCTCCCTGGAAATGCAGCTTTCCTTCTCTGAAGCCCACATGGGGCAGTGGCTGGACGTGTTCGCCTCCAGCGTGCGCAATTCGAAGGCCGGAAGCGCGGCCGTGTTCTACCCGCAGTTCCTGGAAGCGGTAAGCGCCTTCGCCAAGGCCGACAGGGCTTTTTTGACGGAAGCGGCCTTTTGGGCTTCCAACCAGGAGCCCTTCGAGCGCCGCGAGCCGGCCATGGTCTTGGCCGACGCTTCGGAAACGCTCGACAGGATTCGCGATGCAAGCCCACTTGGCGCATCCGATTTCGAGATGGTATCCATAGAAAAGTAAGGATGGTTCAGGAAGATGATCTCCGATTTCCCCCTGTTTTTGTTCACCGTGCTGGCCGGCCTCGCATCCGGAGGCTACATAGCATCGGCGTTTCTGCCCGACAAGGGATCCAAGGCGAATCCCTGGCTGTTCCCCGCCGTCTCGCTCGTGCTGCTCGCCGTGGGCGGCGTTGCGGCGTTCATGCATCTGGGACGCCCTGAGCTTGCATACCAGATGGCTGGAAACCTTGGCTCGCCTCTGATGCTGGAAGGAATAACGGCCGCATGCTTGGCCGTGGTAAGCATCGTCGATCTCGTGATGTGCCGCAAAGGCGCAAAGAACGTGCATGTCGTCCGTATCATCGGCGCCGTGTTCGGCGCAGCATGCCTGGTGGCGATGACGTACGCCTATGCCATCAGCTTCGGCAACGACGCATGGTCTGCCACCCCCACCTGCCTGCTGTTCGTCGTAGGAGGGCTGGCAGGAGGCGTTGCGCTATGGGCAGCATTGGCGCAGCTCGCCAACTTGCGAGCGTTCAGGGCGAATGCGGTCGTTGACGCCGCCTTCGCCTGCGTGCTCGTCTGGCAGGCCATCGTGTTCGCCGACATTGGAGCCGACGGCGTCGCCTGCATAGCGGCCGGAGCCGTTCTCGCCGCTGCAGGTACCCTGGTCGCCTTAGCCCAGCCCAAGATAAAGGCGAAGGCGTCGGCCGTCATGCCCGTCGTTGCCGTGCTTTCAATTGCCGCCTTGGTCGTATCGAGGTATGGTTTCTATATGGCCAGCATCATCTAGATTGCCAAGGGCCGTCGTAACGTTATAGGGTGTCTGCAACGGCGGCCCTCTTTTAGGCCGAGAGCTGCATCGCGAATCCACAAGGCCTGACCGACAAGCGACGTAGGAGGGCATCGTGAAGGACAACGGGACAAACCGCGAAATCGACCGAAGGACCTTCGTGAAGGGAGCGGCGCTGGCAACAGGCGCGATTGCAGCAGGGGCGCTTGCGGGCTGCGCAAGCGGCGCGCCGGCGAATTCGGGCGCGACCAGCTCTTCCGCTTCCGCCGACTCCTCCAGCTCGACCGGCCAGCAGGCGAAAACACGTGCCTGGTCGTCCGGTGCGACGGTGGCAGGCGAAGGGGTTCCCAAGGTGTACTTCACGCCAGACGTGTCCCCCGCCGGGCTCGTCGCCATATACGAGGCCATCGGGCGTGCGGCCCACGGCAACGTGGCCGTGAAGGTTTCCACCGGCGAGCCGGGCGGCCACAACTTCCTGCAGCCCGAGCTCATATCCGACCTGGTGAAGACGGTGGACGGCACCATCGTGGAATGCAACACCGTGAACTGGGGCGGAAGGCGCGGCGACACGCAGGAGCACATGAAGGTGGCCGAAGAGCACGGCTTCACCGCCATCGCCGCGGTCGACATCATGGACGCCGAGGGCGAAACGGTGCTCCCAGTGGCGGACGGGAGGCACCTGGACGTCGACTACGTGGGCAAGGGGTTCATGGACTACGACTACGTGATCGACCTGGCGCACTTCAAAGGCCACGGTCAGGCCGGCTTCGGCGGAGTCATCAAGAATGCGTCGATAGGCATCGCGTCGGCGCGCGGCAAGAGCTACATCCATTCAGGCGGAACCCAGCTGACCGACTTCGGAAGCCCCAGCCAGGAAATCTTCCTTGAGTCGCTGGCGGAGGCCACGAGCGCCGTGGCCGACCACATGGGCGAGGACATCATTTACATAGACGTGATGAACAACCTGTCCGTGGACTGCGACTGCGATTCGCATCCTGCGGCGCCCTCCATGGCAGACATAGGGATACTGGGATCGACGGACCCCGTGGCGCTTGACCGTGCCTGCGTCGACTTGGTGTACGCCGCCGAGGACGGAGGCGACCTGGTGGAGCGCATGGAGTCGCGCAACGGCACCCACGTGTTGGACTACGCCGAGCAGATAGGTCTGGGAAGCCAGGCCTACGAACTGGTAGAGATCTAGCGAAGCGAGGACTCCATCCTTGCAACCATGTCCTCCGCCGCGCCGCAGTGCGAGCACGCGGAAGAGCCCTTGCGGCCCTTGCTGGAGCAGCCGTCGCACTTGTCGCCGCAGTCGCACATTCCGCGTTTGAACAGCCTGTGCACGACCCACGCCGCCCAGGCCAGAACGGCCAGCACGATGACCACGGTGGCGGGCGTCAATGTGATTTCCTGAAGCAATTCGGTTCCTATCTCGTACTAAAACCTACAGAGCCGCGGAGGCGGGATGGCTCGAGCAATTCCTGCGAGGCTGCGGCGCAGGCATTCGCGGAGAAGGGGCAGCTGGG
>CABVEH010000008.1 GCA_902497215.1 uncultured Eggerthellaceae bacterium
GTCTCGTCGCCCCTCGGAGCAGCCGGACGTCAACGTTTTCAGGATCTGGCCGGTTGTTCGCCCGGCCTATTCCTCGATTTCCATGCGGACGAACTTCTTGGGCTTGGCGTTGCAGATGGGGCACCTGTAGTCCTTCGGAAGACCCTCGGGATAGCCGCGCTCTATGTATCCGCAAACCGAGCACTTCCAGACAACGCGGGTCTTCTTCCTAGGCGGGGTTGCTTGGGAGTCTTGGGTGGAGGTCGCCATGGACAGCCTCGGGCTATTCCTTGATCATGACGAACATGTCCTTGGTTGCCCCGCAGACGGGGCATACCCAGTCGTCGGGAATTGCTTCGAAGGCAGTGCCGGGGTCGATTCCGCCGTCGGGGTCGCCGATTGCAGGGTCGTAGATCCATCCGCAGACTTCGCATTCGTACTTGGCCATCTCGTCCTCCGATCCGTTGGTGGCGTTCGTGTTGACGAGACCATGATGGGGCCGCGGACCCGATTCTACTTCGCGAATCGCGCGTTGCTTTCAACTTGTTAGAATGACGACATCTGAACGTGGGCGCATTGCGGAGGCGTTTTCTGGAACTGCCCAACCTATCGCCTCGCGCCCTATTTGCAAGATTCGGGAGGAAGCATGCTTGTCTTGGAAGAGCCTTACGTGTCGCCGTTGCTCGTGGAATGGGCGGCCGAGGCGCAGCATCCTGTGCTGGCCAACGCCTTCGCGGAAGGCCTTGTCCGCGACGGCGCCGCATTGAACCTGGTTGGCGACGACGAGGCGGCGGCCCGCATAGACGCGGGCGAACGCGTGTACTCCAATTCCGAGAACGCGCTCGACTGGGTGCTTTCGCACACGCACGACCGCACGCTTTCGGACGCGATCGCCTTCTCGAAGGACAAGGCGCGCATGCGCAGGGAGCTCGCGCCGCTTTCGCCCGACCTTTTCTACAGGGAATGCAGCCGTGACGAACTGGCGCGTATGGATCCGGATGCATTGCCTCTTCCGGTGGTGCTGAAGCCTGCGGTAGGTTTCTGTTCGATGGGGGTCTACGCCATCGAGTCCGCCGACGACTGGAACCGCGCATTGGCCGACATCGAGGAAGGCGAGCGCGTCTGGGCCGAGCGCTATCCGGGCAGCGTCGTGGACATGGGGCGCTTCGTGGTGGAAGGGTACGTCGAGGGCGCGGAATACGCCATAGACATGTACTACGACGGCGAGGGCCGCGCGCACTGCCTGAACGTGATGCGCCACGATTTCGCGTCGCCCGACGACACAAGCGACCGGCTGTACAACACGAGCCGCGAGATAATCGCCGAGATGCAGCCGGTCTTCACGGAATGGCTCGACAAGGTGAACGAGGTGCTGGGAGCACGCGACTTCCCGGCGCATGTGGAGGTGCGCGTGGATGCGGAGGGCAACATAGTGCCCATCGAGTTCAACCCGCTGCGCTTCGCGGGTCTCGGAGGAACCGACCTTGCATACTGGGCATGGGGCGTGCGCACCTACGAGGCCTTCCTGGAAGGGAACGACGTCGACCTGTTGGCGCTAAGCGAGCCCCACGCCGGCAAGGTGTACACCATGTCGCTGCTGAACCCGCACGCGGACGCCGATCTGTCGCGGCCGTTCCTGTACGACGAGTTCGTGTCGAAGTTCTCGAATGTGCTGGACTTCCACCGGTTCGACGCCAACGCGGTGGGGTCGTACGGGTTCCTGTTCCTGGAAACCGACGACCGCACGGTCGGCGAGCTGGATTTCCTGCTGCATTCCGATTTGCTGGAGTTCCAGGGCTAGAAACGAAAGCGGCAAACTTCCCGGCTTCCGACACGCTTCAGTCGTGCATTCGCGCGATTGTCCGCGCTTGGCGCGCATGCTATAGTCTCGTTGTAAATTGGCTCCGATCGGGCCGCGCATGAGGCGTGCGCGGCGCAAATATGTCTCGGGGAATGCAGGTGAGAATCCTGCGCTATACCAGTAACCGTAAGGCCTTGACGGGCAGGCGTGCTACAGGCGCCTTCCGGCAAGCGAAGTCGGAATACCGAGCCGAAAAGACCGGGAGCCCTGGAAGAAAGAGGTCGAAACATGATCGCCTATCGCAATGGAAAGAAGAACGATTCCCTGTTCGTGAAGAAGGCGCTTGCCCTGCTTGCGTCGCTGCTTCTTGCGGCGACGCTTGCCATGACGGGATGCGCGCAGGGCGCGTCCTCGGACGCGTCGTCCAGCCAGGCTGGCAGCTCGCAGTCGTCGGCTGCCCAGGCGGCTGCGCAGGACATCAACGTGACGCTCGTCGTGCTCGACCCGGCGGACGAGGCCTTGAAGGCCGCCGACGAGGGGGTCGTCATCGAGGAGGGTGCAACCGTATACGACGCGCTGGAGGCGTCCACGCTCGACGCCCAGATCGAGGACAGCAGCTACGGCAAGTACCTCACGTCCATGGCCGGGACCGCAGCCGAGGGAAGCAGCGGCTGGGTGTACACCGTGAACGGCGAGGAAGTCATGGAGTCCATCGACTCCTGCGTGCTTTCCGACGGCGACACGGTCGAGTTCAAGTACATCACCATGTAAGCCTGGGCGCCTTCCGGCGCCCTTTCATTTGGCCTTCCGCATAGATGACCCGCGTCATGAAGGGTTTCGCGTCGTTTCATCCCGCCGTCCTGTTCGGCTTCTTCGTGTGCGCCGTCGTGCTGACGGTGCTGGCGAACCGGCCTGCGCTTCAGGCCGCTGGCGTCGTGTGCGCCGCGGCCTTCTACCTTTGCGTGCGGGGGCGTTCCGGATGGAAGATGGTGGCGGCGCTGGTGCCAGTGTTCGTCGTTTTGGCGCTGGCGAACCCACTGTTCAGCACGCAGGGCGACACGATGCTGTTCACCTGGCTGGAAGGCCGTCCCTACACCCTAGAAGCGCTGGTTTTCGGCGCGTCCACGTCGGCCATGTTCGTGGGCGTTCTACTTTGGTTCTTCAGCTACAACCACGTGATGACCAGCGACCGCTTCGCGTACCTGTTCGGCAGGCTGGCGCCCGCGCTTGCGCTGGTGTTCACCATGGTGCTGCGTCTAGTGCCCACCTACCAGCGCAAGGCGCGCGACATCGCGGGAGCGCGGGCATGCGTGGGGCATGGCGCATCGCAGGGCGGCCTGCGCGAGCGCACGCAGGCGGGGGCCACCCTGCTTTCCGCGCTCGTGGGTTGGGCCCTGGAAGGCTCTGTCGTGACCGCCGACTCCATGCGCAGCCGTGGCTTCGGGACCGGACGTCGCACCACCTTCGCCCGCTACCGCTTCGGGGTGCGCGACGGATGCCTTGCGGTCGTGCTTGCGCTGCTGTTTGCAGGGGCCGCAGCCGGCGTCGCATCGGGCGCTCTTTCCATGGGATTCTTCCCAGCACTTGTCGTGTCGGACCCCACGTCGTGGGCCGCCGCGGAGTGCGCCTGCTTCGTGGCCTTCCTGGCCGCGCCTGCCGCCATCGACCTTTGGGAGGCCGCCTCGTGGCGCATTTCTCTGTCGAGGACCTGACGTTCTCGTACCCCGGATCCGACCGCCTGGCATTGGACGGCGTCACGTTCTCCGTCAAGCACGGAAGCTACGTCTGCGTGTGCGGCAAGAGCGGCTGCGGCAAGACCACGCTGCTTCGCCAGCTGAAGACGGTGCTCGCGCCGCACGGCAGGCGCTCGGGGAACGTGCTGTTCAACGGCGTGCCGCTGGCCGACGTCAGCGAGCGAGACCAGAGCGCCCAGATTGGGTTCGTCATGCAGAACCCCGACGCGCAGATCGTCACCGACAAGGTGTGGCACGAGCTGGCGTTCGGGCTGGAGAGCCTGGGCTGCGACCAGCGCACCATGCGACTGCGCGTGGCCGAGATGGCCAGCTATTTCGGCATACAGGGCTGGTTCCATGCGGACGTGCGCGACCTGTCGGGCGGCCAGAAGCAGCTGCTGAACCTGGCGTCGATCATGGCGATGCAGCCCAGCGTGCTGGTGTTGGACGAGCCCACGAGCCAGCTGGACCCCATCGCGGCCGCCGACTTCCTGAACACCGTGCGCAAGATCAACATCGAGTTGGGTACCACAGTGATAATCACCGAGCACCGCCTTGAGGACGTGTTCTCCACGGCCGACCGGGTGCTGGTGATGGAGGGCGGGCGCCTGTCCTGCGACGGCTCCCCGCGCGAGGTGGCCGCCGAGCTCTACGCGCGCGGCGACGACATGACTTACGCGCTGCCGGCGCCCGTGCGCATCTTCTACGGGGTCGAGGAACGTGACAGCGCTCAACGTGACACAGGTCGGGTCATTCGTCACATTGAAGCGGCTGCCGAAGCGGCCCTGGCCGACGCCGCGTTGGCGGAAAGCTGCCCGCTCACGGTGCGCGAGGGCCGAAACTGGCTGACCGAGCGCGTGCTGGCAGACCCGCCCGAACGCGTGTGGCTGCCCGAGGGCGAGCTTGCCGAGTGCGATCCGCGCGACGCGGTGCTCTCCATGCGAGAGGTCTGGTTCCGCTACACGAGGGACGGCAGCGACGTGCTGCGCGGCGTCGACCTATGCGTGCCCGCAGGCCAGACGTTCGCCGTCGTGGGCGGCAACGGCACGGGGAAGTCCACCATGTTGAAGTGCGCCTGCGGGATCCTGAAGCCGTACCGCGGGCAGGTGCGCGTGCTCGGGCGCAAGCTGAAGGACTGGAAGCCCGACGAGCTCTTCCGCGGCGGCGTGGCCATGTTGCCGCAGGACCCGCAGAACCTGTTCGTCAAGAAGACGGTGCGCGAGGACCTGCTGGAGATGCTTCCCGCTCATGGCGCTGCGGCCGGCGAGCGCGACGCGAAGGTGACCGAGGTGGCTTCCGTGTGCGACGTGGACGGCCTTCTGGACGCGCACCCGTTCGACCTTTCGGGAGGCGAGCAGCAGCGCGCGGCCCTGGCGAAGGTGCTGCTGTGCGACCCGCGGCTTCTGCTGCTGGACGAGCCGACCAAGGGAATCGACAGCTTCTTCAAGCGAGAGCTGGCGCGCATCTTCGACCGGCTGAAGGAGCGCGGCGTCACCATCGTCATGGTCTCGCACGACGTTGAGTTCTGCGCGCGGCATGCCGACTCGGTGTCGATGTTCTTCGACGGATCGGTGTTGACCACCAACACGCCCAGGCGCTTCTTCTCGCAGAACAGCTTCTACACCACGGCCGCGAACCGCATGAGTCGCAACGTGTTCGATGACGCCGTGACCGACGAGGACGTGGTCGAGCTGTGCCTGGGCTAGGGAAGACACCCACCTGGAAGACGGCGCTCATGCTGATCGTGGCGCTGGTCGCGGTGCCGCTCGCGGTCGTGCTGGGGGCATTCCTGGACCGCTCGGCCTACATGCTCGGCAGCATCGTCATCGTGGTGCTTTCCATGGTGCCCTTCTTCGCGTCGTTCGAGCGGCGACGCCCGCAGGCGCGCGAGCTGGTCACGCTGGCGGTCATGATCGCGCTGGCGGTTGCGGCCCGCGCCGTGTTCGCGTTCGTGCCCAGCTTCAAACCCATGGCGGGAATCGTCATGGTCACGGGCATCGCGTTCGGGGCCTCGTCGGGGTTCCTCGCGGGGTCGCTCGCGGCATTCGTCAGCAATTTCATATTCGGGCAGGGGCCATGGACGCCGTGGCAGATGCTCGCGTTCGGGTTGGGTGGCTGCCTGTTCGGCTTCCTGGCGGACCGCGGGGTGATGCCGCGCGGGTCGTGGAGCATGAAGACGCGCATCCTGGTCAGCCTGGGCGGCGGCCTCTACATACTGCTGGTGGGCGGCCCCATCCTGGACACCAGCTCGCTGGTGTGGATGGTCAGCTCGCTCACTCCCGAGTCTGCGCTAGCCGTGTACGCAGCAGGCGCGCCGTTCAACGCGGTGCACGGCCTGGCGACGTTCGCCACCATCGCGCTGGTGGGCAACGCCATCCTTGGCAAGCTCGGTCGCTTGCGCACCAAGTACGGCATGATGGGGTGACAGCGAACGTCCCCCGACACCCCTGTCACATCTTGCGTCCTGAATCCTGCTTGGCGAAACGGCCTTCCTACGACGCCAGCTCCTCCAGCTTCGCGATCACCGCGTCGTTGCCCTCGATCAGTTCGCCGTCGATGTAGAGGAACGGGATGTTGTCGGCGTTTCCTCCCAGAGCTGTGAGCTCGGCGTAGGGCTGCTCCTGCTCGACGTCTCGCAGGTCCAACTCGATGCCGTGCTCCTGCGCGTAGTTGACCGCTACGGAGCATGTGGCGCAAGGCGCCCAGTAGTAGAGGACCGGCTTTTCCATTTCTGCATCCTTTCCTTGGTTGCTTTACGACATCTTAGCCGACGTGGGGCATTGATTCGTGAGGGAGCGTTAATCCATGGCGTTGGTCCGTGAGGGAGCGTTGATTCACGCGAGGCTTGCCGCTGCATGGGAACATGCACGACAAAGAAGGAGCGTGAGAGGACGCGAACGGGGCGGCGATGCAGAGGAACGCGACGTTATGCCAAGAATCATGCAATCGCCAAAGAAGAAAGCCGCCTCAAGGGCGGCTTTCTTGGAGGGGAGGGAGGACGATGGTTTATTTCACGCCCCGCGCAATGTAACGTACGCGGGGGTCTGTGCCATATTCAGGCGCAAGCTGGTAGCTGTTGTCTGCAGCAAGCTTCTTCGAGATGTCCGAATCCGGGTCGTCGAGGTCTCCGAATATGCGTGCATGCGTCGGACATGTCTGTACGCATGCAGGGCCTTCGTCGGTTGCGTCGTACCCTTTGTCCTTGCAGAACTCGCACTTGTAAACGGTCCCTTTCTGGAACGTTTTGTAAAGCTGCTCCTCTTGGGGAGTCAGTCCCTTGTCGGGGAAGTAGCCCTTGATGTTTTCCGAAAGGAAGGAACGCGCCTGGTATGGGCATGCGGTAATGCAGTACCTGCAGCCTATACACTTGTCGCGGTCTATGCAAACCACGCCGTTCTCGTCCACATGCGAAGCTCCTGTCGGGCATACGTCAACGCATGTCGGATTCTCGCAATGATTGCAGAGGACTGGAACGTAATGGCTGTTGGCATTCGGGTATGTCCCTTCCTCGTACTTCTCGACGTGGGAGTAGAACATCCCGGGAGGGGTCCCGTTTGAGATCTTGCACGCCGTGGTGCAGGCGTTGCAGCCGATGCAGTTGCGTAGGTCTATCAGCATCCCGTATCTAGTCACCGTCATCACCTCTTTCTATGCCTTGTAAACCTTGACGGGAAGGGAGTTGTTCAGGTTGCCCATCATGAACCCGATGTCGCGCTCGTCGCCGTTGACCAGCGAGTTGTAATGGGCGCCTTCGTGGGCGAAGTCCACCAGACCGCTTCCCCGGGCTCCCCATTTGCCGGATATTCCGAGCGTTTCGGGATGCACGAGCTCGGAGGTTCGAAGCTCGCCTTCGGCCTTTCCGCCGTACATCGACTCGACGACTACATGGTCGCCCGACTTCAGTCCGAGCTTGTCGGCAGCAGAAGGTGCGACGACTATCTTCTTCAGGTCCTTGTCGTGGTTCTCCTCGATGTCGTGGAGCCACTGGTTGTAGGACAACCCTGTGGAATCGTTCACTTGGAAATGCGTCTTGAACTGGAACACCTTCAGCGGGTATTCGTCCTTCGGCTGCATCTCGTCGAATTCGAAGAACGCCGGGAGGCAGGAGTACTGGCGCAGGACGTCGTCGAAGTCGGCGTGCGGGAATTCGATGTTGTTCTCTTCCAGCAGCGCCTTCAGCTGCTTCGCGCTCTTTCCGTTGCGCTGGAAGTAGACGGGGATCCTGTACGCGTTCTCCGGGTAGTAGTGCCAGACGTACGTGCCGGCGGTCGTGGGGACCCTGTAGCTTTGAGTGGAGCAGTCTTCGAACAGCTCCCATCCGGCGCCGTCGAACTCCTTGCGGATCTTGGCTTCGACGATGTCTTTGTACGAGAAGTCGGGGTTCTGCATGGCCGAAGGTATGTCGATTGCGTACTTTCCAAGGCCTGGCCTGCTCTTCGGTTGGAAAGCGCCCTGGAACGCGTTGTTCGCGATGCCTAGCATGGCCGGAAGGATGCCCAGCCTCTTCGCGAACTCTATTAGAAGGTCCTCGTTCTGCCGCGTGTCGTAGACGGGGTCGACCACGGGCTTTCTTGCCAGGAACACGCGGAGGCCGCGGGAATAGTCGGTGGCCGAACGGCTCGACGTGAACTCGGGCCTCGCCGCCTCGCAGCGCTCGAACACGTTATGTTCGGGCAGCACGATGTCTGCGAACTGGGTGGGCTCGTCGAACCAGTGGGAGATGCTGAAGACGAAAGGAATCTTCCGCATGGCTTCGACCACGGTGTTGGGGTCGGCGTTCGACCTGAACTGGTTCGCTCCGCCCAAGGTGAAGAACACCTGTGGTTCGTACTCGAGGTGATAGCTTTTCGGATCGAGCATTGCCTTCCAGACGAGCTGGACCACGTGCAGCTCGTGAGGGTAGAAGCAGTCGAGCGAATAGCTCTTCGGCGGGAACTCCAGCTTCTCCTTTCCCATGGTCTGGCTGTAGAACATGTCCGTAGGCAGAGGAACCAGCATGCCGTCGGCATCCGTGTTCATCACCTGCTGGTCGGGCGGGTTGGTTGTAAGCGCGCCGCCCGGAACGTCGCAGTTACCCAGGATGTCGTTGATGATCTCGGCGGCTTTGAACAGCTCGACGTTCAGGGGGTTCGAATTCGCGCCGCGTCCTGGGGCCATGACCAGGGACGGGCGGTATGGGAAGGTCTCGCCATCGATGTCGATCGTCTGGCCTATGCATGCGTTGTCGACGAGGTCGCTTGCGATCTTGCGCGTCGTCTCCGCAGGAACCCCGCAAATCTCCTCCGCCCATTCCGGGGTCATGTCCGCGATGTATTCCTTGATCAGCTGCAAGCCGGTCTTGACGGGCTTGCCGTCGACCTCGTAGGCCCCGAACAGGGCGTATGTGTCGCCGCGGGAGCTGTCGAACGGCACCGCATGCCCCAGGGACTCGTCCCAAACAAGCGGCTTCCCGCTGGCGTCGCGGGTGTAGTCGGCGAAGCTCACCTTTGTTCCGCTGTGGTCCTCGGGGACGTCCTCCACGAGGTAGGGGGCATTGGTGCGAACCTTTAGGAAGTGTTCGTCGTACTTCCCGATCTCGTGCATCATCGTGTGCAATATGGCATAGAGCAGCGCCGTGTCGGTTCCCGTCTTGATGGGCACCCATTCGCCCGTCTGCGCCGAGTTCGTCTTCTGCGGGTTGACGCAGACCACCTTCAGCCCACGCTTGACGGCGTCAACATAGTATTGCGAGCTGGTGGCGGCGATCGCCCACTCGTCGCCTATCGATCTGCCTATGAGAAGCACGTACTTGCAGTGCTCCAAGTCGATTATGTCGACCTTCGAGTTCTTGGAAGACTGCGGCCCGAAGTGGTCGGCGCACAAGGGTCCAGACGTGGAACCGCCGTTGGGCGTTCCGAACGGGGCTTCGAAGATGAGCTTCTTGAACGAGTCCTCGTTTCCGAATCCCGACATCGTGAACAGCCCGCGCGGGTCCTTCTCCTTGCATTCCTTGAGCTTCTGCGTGCACGTGTCAAGCGCCTCGTCCCACCCGATTTCGGCCCACCCGGGGTCGTTGTCGAGCGTTTTCTCGGGATTGGTCCTCTTCAGCGGAACCTTCACGCGGTATGGATGGTAGAGGGAACCGAGCGCCGAGAGGCCACGAGGGCACAGATGTCCCTGGTTGACGGGGGATTTCGGGTCTCCCTTGATTTCGACCGCCACGCCGTCCTTGACGCGGACCTGCGTCGCGCATATCGGCACGTGGCATCCTACGCAGTAGGCGGGCTTCCATTCGCCTTCGGGCTTTTTGGCGCTTTCGTCGGCATAGGCGACGGCGCCTTCCTCGAAGTACTTGCTTGCGAACCCGCCGGCTGCGACTGCGCCGGCAATGCCCAGCGCGCTGGTCTTGGCGAATGTTCGCCTAGTGATGGACCTCATCATGCCTGCACCTCCTGAACCCTGATGACGTTGTCGGCGGCGTTCTCGGCGTCCTTGTTGCCGCTTTTTGTGGCGACTGCGACGAAGAGCAGGACCGCCAAGGCGATAACGCCTATTGATGCAACGACCTCCACCGCGCCGAAGCCCATAAGGTTCGTCGTCGTCCCGAAAAGGTTCCCGGCCGTCTGGCCTCCTTGCAGAAGGGCCAGCTTCATGAGCGGAATCGAAACCGCTACCAGGATGGATGCCGCGGTCTGGGCCGCCTTTCCTTTCGTGAACTGGACTATGACCCCGCAGGCTGCGACAAGGATTGCGACCCATAGCAGCGGCGACGAGGCGATGGACGCCATCTGCTGCCCCATCGCGCTGTTTCCGATTCCGCTCAGGGAATCGATGAGTATGGTCAGCACGGCGAGGGCGGCAACGAGCGCAAGGACCTTCTTCAGGACGTTTTCGTACTCGTCTGTAACGAGCATGAAGAGCGCAAGCGCCATAACCAGCGCCTGGACGAGCGACGGGCCAAACCCGAGAAGGACGCCCCACGCCGCCTTCGTTTCGGGTGCCACGACTATCCAGGACTCGATGCCAAGCACTGCGACGGCAGTGACCAGGCAGAGGACTCCGAAGCCCATCTTCGGCCGCGAACCCTTTGCGGCCAGTCTGATTCCCACGATGGAGACGACGATCGCCACCGGCAGGATGATCATGTCGTAGAAAAGCGGCGAGGCCGGCTGCGGGTTCAGCACCATTGCGAATATGCTTAGCGGGTTTCCCAGGTCGATCATGATGAAAACGCTTGCCGCGACGAATGCTGCAAGCGAGACCCCGTAAGCGCGACGGTACGTCTCGGGGGCGACCAGCCCGAACACGGAGAAAACTCCCATCATGAGCAACGTGCCTGCACCGGCTGCGGCGCAGGCGTAGAACATGGCGATGTAGATGCTCCATGCTCGAAGGTCGACGTAGCCCTCCATTCCGTTTGCCATCTGGAAAACGTAGGCCACGAGGCCGATTGCGACGACCACGGCGCAGGCAACCATCGTCGTCTTCCTCCGAGTCCCCGTGGATATCCACATCTCTTTGGATTCGTATCCTTCCATCTCTCCTCCTCTTCTCACTCTTGCTTCCGTCTCCTGCATGTCAACAGATATTGATGTATCAATTGACATATCAATAACCTGCAAGGTACACTTCAACTATTGACTTGTCAATGCAATTTTCCGACGAGATGGCGAGGATGGGTTTTGGACATGTCTGGAAACGCGAACGGAACGCCTGCCGGTGCGGCTGCCTCGAAAGTCTTCGGGGCGTCAAGCCGTGTGCTATACGACTACTTCGCCTTCGTAATGCTTGAGCCGGTTCCCCTCGAAGGCTCCGATTATCTGAAGAGCCTCGGGGACATGACCGACGAGCTGCTCGATGAAGCCTGCGACGAGCGCGCGTCTGGCCCCTTCGAACAGATGAGTGCATGGATATCGGAGGCGCTTTGCGGCGACGATCCGGAGGAAGCCCAGCGTCGCCTGGCCGTCGACAGGACGTATTTGTTCCGCGGCGTTGACGAGAAGGGGCCCCTGCCTCCCTACGAAGGCTTCTATTCGAAGGCGGGGGAGTCGGCTATCGCAGCCGTCGGAAGGGCCTATGCCGCCGCGGGCGTCCATCCTTCCAACAACGAGCGTTGCGACTACCTCGGGCAGGAGATGGCGTTCGTTTCCGTCCTTGCCCAGAAGGAGGACGCGGCGCGCCTTCGAGAGGAAGGGACGTCGGCGGACGAGCTGAAGGCGATGCTGGAGGAATTCGAGGCCGAGCATCTTGCCCCCTGGGTGGGCTCTTACTGCAGTGCGGCCCTTCCGTTTGCCAGAACGGGGTACTTCGAGGGCTTCCTTCGCAGCCTTGACCTGTGGGCGGGAGTCAAAGGCCTACTATAGACGGCCCCCCTATAGGAGGCGAAAAGGCGGCGCGTCTTCCCTAAACGTCTCCGACGTCCATGTTCTTTATCTTCTTGAGCGCGCTTTCGAAGTCTTTGGAGTCCTGCCCGTCCAAGCAGCTCCAGGCGGCGTTCTCCCATGAGGCTATGACTTCGTTGACGTTCTGGGCAGCGGACAGCCCCGCAGGAGTAAGCCGCACGACATGCTTGGACGCGTTGTTCTCGTCCCGGCTTACCTCCACGAGCTTCTTCTCGGACAGCTTCTTCACCCCTCGTGTTATGAGCGCGGGGTCGCGTTCCATCGCATCGGCGATGAAGGCCTGGCTAAGGCCGTCCCCGTCGCCCTCGGTGCAGTTGAACAGCACCTGCAGGATCGGGTATTCGCTCAACCCCAGGCCTGTCCCTTCGAGCTGCTTGCGCACGTAGCGTCTGTAGGACTCGGAGATGAGTATGAAATACCTGCTCAGCCGAAAAGGTATCCGGTCTTTCACGTTCGCGCCTCCGTCGAAGATAGGAATGCAAGCCGCATCCGTGCTCGGCGGGCGCATCTCCGTGAGGGCGTCCGCCGACGTTAAACGATGCCGTCAACAGATTATATGGTTACGGGGGCGCGATGTGCCAGGAAAGTGGCTTCGTTGCCAAGGGCGAAGCAGGGGGCCGATGAAGATGTGAACGCCAGGCCGTTGCTCTCTGCGGAGGGGACAGCTGCCTGGCGCTTTTTCGGGAGGCCGCCCGCCTAGGGAAACGGGCGGCCAAGGAAAAGTGCGGGAAAGAAGGCGGGGCTTATGCGACCTGCAGCGCGACTGCGCCGACGTTGCAGTCCTTTTCCGTCGCATCTGCCGCGATGCGTTCGCCTGCGAATCCATCGGCCGACACCTCGACCGAATAGTCGGCGCCGTCGACCTGGCGGAACCAGAAGTCGCCGAATTCGTCGGTTTCGGTCTCGGCGACCGTGACGCCGTCCTTGACGAGCGAGCATTTGGCCCCGATAACCACTTCGTCCGTGGCCAGGTCTACGACCTGCCCGGCTACCCAGCGTTTGGGAAGGTTGAGGTAGTAGACGTTCGATTGCGGGTCCAGCCTTTCGGCTTCGCGTAACTCTTCCAGGAAATCGGACTCGTTCCCGAAGCGCAGGCCGCCTACCGCGCATGCGTCAACGCAGCGAGGGGCGGTCCATCCATCATCGATCAGATGCGCGCACCCTGTGCAGCCTTGGGGGATCTGCTTCCCTTCGTTCCAGAACACCCCCGGGAACTTGTCCGCGATGTCCTTTCTGCCCTTCGCCTTGTCGGGATCGATGACGATCAGGCCGTCATCGCGCTCCATCAGTACCTCCGGCGCGTATTCCTTCAAGGCGTTGGTTTGGGCGCCCAGCATCGGGGTATAGGTTATGTTGACCTTGGGCACGGTGCCATGTACATGCTCTTCGACCTTGCACCAGAACTGCCCCGTTTCTGGCTGCTCTTCGGCGTAGGGCATCCAGCTGGTGCCGCAGTGCTCGTCCTTGCATGCGATCTGGCAGCTGTGGCATCCGTTGCATCGGTTCACGTCAACGACGAATATCTTCTTCGGCATGTTCGTTCCTCCTAGGAGACGGTAGGGTTAGGCCTTGACGATGCGCGAGCTTGCAATCGCTCCGCTTTCGCTGTCGAAGGCGCGGTTGAACTGTTCGGGGTACTTCTTCGCAAGCTCGAAGACGTCCGCCTTCTCGATTCCGACCAGGAAGCCGTTCGTGACCTCGCCGGGGGCGTTCTTGGAAGTCGTCGCGCTTGGGCAGATGAGGTTGTTTGCGCCGCCCCTGTCGAGGCCACCTTCGCCCAAAACGATGCCGTCGACGCGGGCGCCGTGGTCTTGGCTCAGGACGCCTTCGCGGATTCGCTCGGTCACCATGGCGCCTCCAAGAACGCTTCCGCGTTCGTTGAACAGACGGACGATGTCGCCGTCTTCGATGCCCAGGCGCTTCGCATCCTTAGGGTTGATCCAGACGGGTTCGTACTGGTATCCGTCGGGGCCGGTTACCTTGCAGGTGTCGATCTCGCGGAACCATTTGATGTCGTCGCCTTGCGCGTGGACGCGCCAGCGGGGATGGTTCGACATGAGCAGGAAGGGGTAGTCCTTCGCCCTGTCGCTCGTGACCCTTTCGTGGTGCTCGTCGGATTCTTCTATCCAGTGGGGAACCTCGGGACGCTCAGGGTCGTCGGGCCAATGCTCGTGGATGCTCATGGAGTAGAACTCGATCTTCCCCGTGAGCGAATCCAACGGGTTGTTGTCGGGGTCGTCGTAGAAGGCGCGCATCCCCACGGGGTCCGCCTTCCATTCCTTCTCGTCCTTGAACCTGATGGGAAGGAATCCCTTCTCCCGGAACTGCTCATAAGGCATGTGCTCACTGCACCCGCCGAACTCGTAGCCTATGTGCTTCAGCGTTTCGAACGAAGGCTCGCCCATGATGTGGCCGACCTCTTCGGGCTTCATCTGGCCGCCGGACTGGCCGGCTACAGCGGCTCGCAGGTCGGGCGAATAGCACCATTCCTCCATGAGCTCTTCGCGCATTCCCATCTTCTCCGCGATGGCCAGCACGGCTTCTGCGTCGGATCTCGCCTCTCCGATCGGGTCGATTGCCGGCAGCTCGTCGACGACCATGTCGTTCTCGCCGCACATGAACGAAGTGGCTATGTCGTCCTGTTCGAACTTCGTCGAAATGGGAAGGATTATGTCGGCGAACAGCGTGTCGTTTTCCATCCAAGGATGCTGAACGAGGTAGAACTCGATGGACTCGTGGCGCAGCGCGTCCTGCATCAGGTTTCCGCCGTTCCAGCACGTGGACCAGCAGGGGGTGTCCGTCCAGATCATGTGGATGCGGCTG